>JAUMVS010000411.1 GCA_030530045.1 Phoenicibacter congonensis | reverse complement strand
CTTGAGGTAGGTACTCAGCGGAAAGCGGCGGTGCGCACCCTTGATGCAATACGGACGTTCCGGATGCTCCACGAGCTGCCGCAGCTGATCCAGAATGTGTTCGTTTTTCGTGCGGTTGAGGTGCAAGGCAGCCTGTGGCCGGAATACCCAGCCATACCCACCAATTTTTATCCACGGCATTTGACGCCGGTCATTGACCGGTGCCCAAAGCGGTGTGCCGCAATGAGGACATAGGTGGTTCGCCAAATGCTCCTTCTGGAAGAAAAACTGATCTGAGGGTACCATGTATCTTGTGCCGTCGCCGCTGGTCTCCATCTCAATGAGCTCCAGACAGTCCGGGCAGACAAAGCCGCGCTTTCTGCGGCTCCATAACACGGCAGGGTAGCGCATATACCCGTCTCTGGCACGTTCTTTACTAAAAACGGCGTATACGTTTTTATCCCCGCGCTGGTACAGGTCAAAGAGCCGATCCACGTCGGTAATACTTTTGACCACCATGCCATAGGTATCCGGCAGCGTTTCTGCGATCTCCCGTACCCACTTGCCTGTGACATGTGAGGGACACATGACAAGGTTGAAGGATTTACCGGTTCCGTGGCCTTTGAGCGCGTTCAGTGCTCCTGCCGCAGCTGCACTCAGCTTGGTCTTGCCGCTGCCGCATTCCGCCACAATGAGTGCCATTTTGTGTTGGCAGAGCTGCCGTTTGACAGCCTCCGCCACCGCAAGCTGGGCATCATAGAGGGAATAACCGGCTCTTTCGTGGATATAATCGTTGACCTCCAGTATTTCTTCCGAAAGCGGCTCCGACGCCGGATCGAACTTGGGAACGAACTGGCTGCGGATACGGTCCGCCACAGTAACGCCAAAGGTATTCAGATAGCTGGTCACGCTGTTTACCTCCGCAAAGCCGTCTGCCGCATCTGGGATAGCACCAGGAATGGTGATACGCCCATCTTTGAGGCCCTGTTCCAGAATGTCTGTTACGTTTTGATCCTCCGGCAGCAGCGTCAACGACCATGCTTCCATGCGCTCAGTGAAGGAAAGCACTTTCATCTGCCGCAGATCGCCGCAGGCAACGAGAGAATCCAGCACATAGTCCTGAAACTCAGGGATCAGCGGTGCGGCGGTTTTCCGGTCTACCTCAGCAAACAGACTCGCACGGTCTCCGGGCGGGCAAAAGATATAGCATTTGCGTGGGTTTTCAGGGACGTCCTCATCGCTATCGTCGGCAGTATTTTCCTCCGTCTGGCTGTCATCGTTAGCCATCAGGGTCGCAACGGCATATATCCCGTCGTGGGACAGCAGCCGTCGGTAACCTTTGGGCCTGCAATCCAGATATAGGGTCGTATCGTCTTGTTTCAGCTCCACCGACGCGCCACCGTATATGGCGTCCGATAGAGCCCGCACGACTTCGGGATAGCCGCCGAAGCGGATGGCGCTGATCGTCTGCTGTGCGCCGCTGTCGATGATAACGGTATCCGCGTAGCCGGTCAGCCGGATCTGAGATTTGG
>JAUMVS010000410.1 GCA_030530045.1 Phoenicibacter congonensis | reverse complement strand
CGATCTGTCCCCCGGCGTGGACGATCTCGAGGATGAGATCGACTCGATCGATGAGTGCCTCTTTGATGCGGACGACGAGGACGATGAGGACGATGAAGACGAGGAAGAGCCTTTGGAGGACGATTTCCTTGAGGTCGTCTGCCCCTCTTGCGGTGAGACGATCTATTTCGACGAGGACATGCTGGACTCCGAGGACGGACTGATCTGCCCGAATTGTAACGAGCCGGTCGAGATCCACGTTTGCGATGGCGAGTGCGGCTGCTGCGACGAGGATTGCGGCACGGACGACGAGGAATAAGACCGCTGTTATCGGGATGATGAGACAAAGGCGTTCCGCCGGACGGAGCGCCTTTTTCTTGTGCGGACGGAAATAGCGGGGCGGGGATCTGCGCATACGGCCGAAGGGCAAGCAAGCTGCAAAACGGGGAAAATATCTGATTTTTCGCCATCGTTGCAGGAATTCTCGGGGCGGCGGCGTATAGGAAAGTGAAGGGTATATGAGAGGAGAGGCCGCCGTGAACGGAAGAGAGTATATAGAGCAGTTGGAGCAGAAAACACTGTCCCCCTATGCAACGCTCGCCGTCAACTCAAAGGGGCGGGAGATACCGATCGAACCGTGTCCTCTGCGAACGGTGTTCATTCGCGATCGAGACCGCATCCTGCATTGCAAGTCGTTCCGCAGAATGAAGCATAAAACGCAGGTATTCCTCTCGCCGCAGGGCGACCATTACAGAACGCGTCTGACACATACGCTTGAGGTCACGCAGATCGCGCGGACGATCGCGCGTGCTCTCCGTCTCAACGAGGATCTGACAGAGGCGATAGCATTAGGACATGATCTCGGACATACGCCGTTTGGCCATTCCGGCGAGGACGTGCTGAACGGACTGGTTCCGGGCGGATTTGAACACAATGTGCAGAGCCTGCGCGTCGTTGAAAAGCTCGAAAACGGCGGCGCAGGGCTGAATCTGACATACGAAGTGCGCGACGGCATTCTGAATCATAAAAAGAACGGGCATCCGGCGACGCTGGAAGGCGCGGCGGTGTCCTTTGCGGACCGTATCGCTTATATCAATCACGACATCGACGATGCGATTCGTGCGGGGATCCTTTCGGAGAGCGAACTTCCGGCGGCCGCCGTGCGCGCCTTCGGCAACAGCCACGGCAAACGCATCAACAGTATGATCCTGAACATCGTGGAGCAGAGCAGCGATAAGCCGTATGTCCGTATGTCGGAGGAGATGCTCACAGAATTTGACGCGCTGCGCACATTTATGTTCGAGCACGTCTATCGCAACCCCGTCGCGAAGCGCGAGGAGGGAAAAGCGAAGCACATGCTCGAGGAATTGTATCGATATTACCTCGACAGGCTTGAAGAATTGCCGCAGGAGTTTTTGCTTCATGTCGACGCCGACGGACGTGAGCGTGTGGTCGGCGACTATATCGCCTGCATGACCGATACCTATGCCGTGCGGGAGTATGAACGACTGTTCGTGCCGAAATCGTGGGATTA
>JAUMVS010000409.1 GCA_030530045.1 Phoenicibacter congonensis | reverse complement strand
ATAACCTTTATTTCAAAAGTTCCTTCATTATACAAAATATCACTTATAGTACTTCCATTATATGTTGCAAATTGCTTTATATTATCTCCAGTATATTGATTTGCTATGTCTGCAGCTTGTAAACTATACTCTCCGTCAAAAACTTGAAATGCATTATATTTTTCTATATTGTTAGATATGGAATCATTACATATATGTATTGTGTTTCCATTAACATCTGTATAATTTACAATAATCCCATAGTATTGCTTTCCATTATAAGTATAAATTGGAAGTACCTCAGTCATAAATCTAAAAATGGTATCATCCGCTATATATCCTAAAGTTTTTTTGAATTTAACAATCAAATATTTATTATCATAGCAAAAAGAGGCACATGCACCATTGTTGTCTTTATTAAGTTTTCCTGTAATAAAATCTTCTCCAGCACTATTGTTAAATTCATTAATTTTATCAACTTTATAGTTTGTACCAAAAATATCCTTCGGCTTCCATGTCTCATTATTACATACAGGATCTACTGTCCATGTAGGCGTAGTATTATCTGCCTCGAAGGTAAAGCTATCTGTTGCTTCATCGCCCTCATTTCTTACTACCAGTGCCTGATTTTCATTGCCATAATTATTATAAAATTTTGATTGAAAATTATAGATATGTCTTTCGCTTAAATGATTAATAAGATACTGTGCATCCTGCACTATAACTAGAGTCTGCCTGAGTGTAGTCAGATTACCTATATTTTTAAATATAATTAAATTGTCCCCGTCATCATTAGTTGTAACTGTAGTTGTCCAGTTTGAATCCGTTTCTATAGTAGACTCATCTACATCAAAGCCCTTTGGGATAACTATCTCTGCACCTATAGAGCTTCTGTCGCCCTCTGCTATATCTTGAAAATCAAAAAGATATGCAATCTTCATAGTCTTAGTTCCAGCTTTTCCTATAGCGAAGTCACTAGGTGTAGCAATAGAGCCAGTTATACTACTATCTAGCCTAAGAAAAGAAGCCGCATTAGGATTAACTACATTGCTTGAGGTTGCTGTAGATAAAAGTGCATTAGGAAGAGTTGCTATATCTACATCTAAAATAGCATCTGATTCAGTAGCATCTTCCCCCTCTCCATCTATCACAGCATTTGAATCCGTTGAAGTATCATCTATAACTTCTCCGTCTTCTACCTCATCAAGCAAATCAGAGGCAGTAGCTCTAACTGTCTTAACAGTATCAGAACCATCAGCCTCAGTATTCTCATCATGTTGTGGTTGTTGTATAGCGTCATCTAAACTATCCTCTGCCACCCCCCCCACATTTTCTGTAGCAAGCGAGTTTTCGTCACTATTGATATACACAGATCCCACCAGCATAGCAATGCTAAGCCACAGTGCTGCATATCTTTTTAAGCTTTTAAAATGTTTTTTCATGATTCCCATCCCACTCCAACAGATCACTTTCGTATCATATTAGAGAATATTCCTCTCATTATACTTGCACCAATGTTGCCGCCAAGAGTTTTTCCA
>JAUMVS010000408.1 GCA_030530045.1 Phoenicibacter congonensis | reverse complement strand
CCGTTATCCGCGCCATTTACGACGCGGTGGAGAATATGGGCTTCCAGACCGGCAATATTCTGGAAATAATCCTACCGAGATTGATACAAGGAATAGGCAAAATTAAAAAGTATGCCTTTGCGGTGTAAAAACAGTCGTTGCGGTGTAAACCCCGAAACGACTGTAATTCATTCAGCTGTTATGCGGTTGAACGGTTTCATCCGTTGCTACCTATATGTTTGACGACCGATCGCTGTCTTGATACTTCACTTCACCTTGCGCTGCCGCCGCAGCTGATCGGCATCAGATGGAATTTGCGAAGGATGTGCCGATGAAAGCTGTTATTTTTCGAGATACTCCAGAATCTCGGCTGCGTTGGTATCCGGTTTGACCTTAGGCATTGCCTTTTCAATCATGCCGCTTTCATCGATGATATAGGTGCAACGTACCACGCCGAAGGCGGTTTGGCCATACAGCTTCTTTTCCTTCCATGCATCGTAGGCCTTAATGATCTCAAGCTCCGGGTCGGACAGGAGCGTAAACGGGAGGGAGTATTTCTCCGCAAATTTTACGTGAGACGCGACCGAGTCCTTGCTTACGCCGATCACGGCGACGTTTTTTTCACGAAATCCGGCATACGCCTCCGCAAAAGCGCACGCCTGACGGGTGCAGCCGGGCGTGTTGTCCTTCGGGTAGAAGTACAGAACGACCTTTCTTCCGGCAAAGTCGGAAAGAGATATCGGTGCGCCGCTCTGATCGTTCAGTGTGAACTCCGGCGCTTTTGTTCCTGCTTCAAGCATAGTTTTTCCCCCTTCGGATAATCAGCCGCTCATGTGTTTGGAAAGGACGTCAAGGATCTTTTCGTAACAGCCGCCGCAGCCGGTGGAGCAGTGCGTTACCTGCTGCACATGCTCGAATTCTTTTTCCACATCGGGAAAACGCGTCTTTTCATGCAGTGCGTTTTCGATATCCGCAAGGCTCACCTTTTTGCATTTGCATATGATTCCGGTCTCAACAAATTCTTTCATAATTACTGCTCCCCCTCCTCAGACGCTTCAAACAGTTCCTTTCCCACGCTGCAGAGCGGGCATTCGAAATCCTCCGGAACCTCCTCCCATTTCGTGACAGGAGCGATCCCCGCTTCGGGATATCCGACCTCCTCATCGTACTCAAATCCACAGACCGTGCAAATGTACTTCATAGCGCTTTTCCTCTCTTTCCCGCCGTGCAAACCGGCGTATTTTTACAGATCATCCACAAGGGCAGTGCTTTTCGCGTAGGCGGTGCTCCGCGCCTCGAAGAAATCCGTTTTGACCATATTGGCGTCGGCATACTGGCTGACCCAGCCCATGCTGTCCGGCTCGTTCTCGTATCCGGGATAAAGCGGCGCATAGCCGAGGCTTGTCCAGCGCAGATTGCCGAGATAGCGGATATAATCGGTAATCATATTGCGGTTCAGTCCCGGAACCTCGTCGCCGATGACGTAATGTCCCCACGCGATCTCCTGCCGCACGCCCTCCTCCATCATGCCGCAGAGAACG
>JAUMVS010000057.1 GCA_030530045.1 Phoenicibacter congonensis | reverse complement strand
CAGCTTTGATTTCAGAAGCGAATGAAGTTTTGCTTGATTAAGCATTTGCACTCACCTCCAAATCAACAGGCACGCACACATTTAACTTTCGATTTGCAACTTCGACGTCGCACTTTTTAACATCGATCGAATACAAATCAGAAAGGATGTCCTCAGTCAAGACGCTTGAGGGCGCGCCGTCAACTTTGACCATTCCGTCCTTCAAAACGAGGGCGCGGTTAGCATGCAGGAACACCTGGTTTGGGTCGTGCGTCGAAGTGAGAATTGTAAAGCCACTTTTTGACAACGACTCAATTCGCTGCATTACTTTGAATTGGTTGCCATAGTCGAGATTTGCAGTTGGCTCGTCCATAATCAAGACTTTAGCCTGCTGAACAAGAGCGCGAGCAAGCATTACGAGTTGATACTCTCCGCCTGAAATCTCGCCACAACCGCGGTGTGCAAGGTGAGCAATGCCAAGGTCGGCAAGTGCGCTCAAGCACTCTTCCTCATCAGCTTTTGAAGGGTTTTTAAAATGGCCCAAACGCGATGCCAAGCCCATCAATGTTAGCTCCAAGGCCGTGTAATCGAAAACTTGCTGAGTCGATTGAGGGATGTAAGCAATCTCTCTCGCTATCTGGGAACGAGAAAGCGTTTTTATGTTCGTGCCATCAACAAGAATCTCGCCAGTGTAGTGCGACAAAAATCCAAGGATGCATTTAAAAAGGGTCGATTTACCAACGCCATTAGGGCCAATGACGGCGATGAAATCACCAGGGTTAGCTACAAAATTGACGCCTTTCAGAACTTCATGAGTTGAATAGGCTAACTTTACACCTTTAACCTCTAGAGCCATTGGTTGCACCTCCCTTCTTAATCAAAAGGAGGAACACCGGAGCTCCCACAAACGAGGTGAGAATGCCAATTGGAATTTCTGAAACAGTCAATGTGCGAGCCAGGTCATCGACAATTAGCAAAAACGAAGCACCCATGAGAATCGATGCAGGAATGACACGCCTGTAGTCGTTACCAACAAACAAGCGGCAAAAATGTGGAATTACGAGACCGACCCAGCCAATGAGGCCACTAACTGAAACACAAGTTGCGGTCAGAAATGTTGCACAGCAAATTACGACGAGACGAACGGCTGTTGTGTTGATTCCCATGCTTTTTGCCTCATCTTCACCAGTAGCCAGAAGATTAATTCTCCATCGCAAGATGTAAATTGGCAGCGATGCCGCAACCAGCAAAATGATTGTCGGCAGCACATCGCTAGAGCGAATGGATGTTAGCGAACCCATGAGCCAGTAGGTAATAGCAGGCAAAACCTCTTCTGTGTCAGCAACAAGTTTCACTGCTGAAACACCGCTTGAAAAAAGCGAGCTCACAACCATGCCACTCAAAATCAAGGCTAGAATTCTGTTCGTCTTGCTGATTTGAGAAACACCAGTTGCAATTGCGACTGCAATCAAGCCGAAGGCAAACGCAAAGGAAGAAACCCCCGCGCCCGAAAGCCCGATGAGAATTGCAAGTGCCGCGCCGAACGAAGCACCCGAAGATGCGCCAAGGACATCCTGCGAACACATTGGATTTTGGAAAAGACCTTGATAGGCACCACCAGCAATCGAAAGCGCTGCTCCAATGAATGCACAAAGAATTACTCTTGGCAGGCGCACTTCTGTCAATAAAGTCCACACAGAACCAGAAACCGCATCGATGTCGCCTGCTAGAACTGACACTAAATCAGCTGGAGAAACAGAATAGGTTCCGACACAAACTGAAATTACAAAAACAACAGCCAAGAGTACAGCAAGAAAAGCAATCCTGATGCCTTGTTTGCGTTTCTGCTGCTCAACCTCGGGATTTTCTAATGCCATCGCCGAGACCATAAACTACTCTGCGCTCCTGTAGGCCCACTCACCCGTAATCGTCACATCGGAATCACCAAGGTCAAACACTAGCTTCTGGTTATCGTTTCGATGAATGTCAGCCTGTCTGGAATCCCATCCTCTGAAAGTCCAGTAGCCCTTGACTGAGCCGTCCTCATTCTTCACGGTGTAGGTTTTGTTAACTTCAAAAGTGTCATCAACAAACAGCGTCACACCAGGAGTTGTGCTCTTGTCGTCAGGCAATTTAACCTTGATTTCCTTTTCATCAGAGTCATAAAGAATTGTGTCTTTTTCAGGACCAAAATCATCAAGCCACTCATAATGAACTTTGCGCATTACAAATGAATTTGTCCAGGAACCCGTGATCGAGACATCTGATGTTCCCATTGTTTGGTCACCGCTAATCGACCAACCGCTGAATGTCCACTCGCGCTGAAGTGTTTGAGTCTTTAAATCGCGGTAATAGATTTTCTGTCCTGCAGAGAACGTGCTGCTTACGGTGTAGTTCTTGCCTTCCTCAACAGTTGTTGCCGCAGGCAAAGTGATGTCGACAACATTGCCATTCTCATCTTCGTATTGTCCAGCCGAAGTTACAAAAGGAGCTTCGCTTCCAGTTCCCCACGAATAACTAACCTTGTGGGTCACTTTCTTGCCCTCGTCAGGATTATCAGGGTCGGTTGGATCAACCGGAGTTGGATCAGGGTCGGGAGTTGGGTCGGGCGCTGGCTTGTCCTCCGACAGAGCTTCATAGGTCCAAGTTCCCGTAATTACAAGATCCTCGTTGGGCATAGTTTGGGTGCCTGTTAGTGACCACCCAGAGAAAACGAACTTTCCAGTTTTCTTGAGACCGGCATCGTCCATCGTGTAGACAACGTCGCCCTTCTGATAATCAGAATTAACAGTAAATTCCTTACCGTTACGAATTTCAAAAGACATTGGCTCAAAGATGAACTTGCGAGAGCCAATTTCATTGTAAAGAGCAAGCGATGTTGGAGGGGCTCCTTCGAATTTGTAGGTAACAGTGTGAACTTTGCCAAGACCATTAACGAGCGTTGCAACGTTGGCGCCAGAATTTGAAGTTTTGCCAATTGCTAAAGTTGCGGCTGCACCCGAGCTTGCCTGTGCCGACTCCGATGTGCCGGCAGACGTTCCTGCGCTTGCTTTTTCAGAAGTGCCAGCGGCAGCAGCCTGAGAATTTGCAACACGAGAAGCAGACGAAATTCCAGCTCGTTCATCGAGTGATGTGTTTTCCGCACCTGCATTGACAGCAAAAATGAAAATCACAAAAAGAAGCATCGCGACGAAAGCACAAACTAGCGCAATGCAAACTGAATACTCGAAATTGAGTCCTCTAGCTCTTCCTCTTGCTCTGTCGATTTGTGCTGACATATTCGCCTCTTTTGTTTTAAATCTAAAACCAGCGACCAGGGCATGAGTGAGACGAACTCGACAAACAAAAATGTTTAGATAAACGAGAGAACTACCCCCACTAACAGCCCCGCATGTGCTTTTATTATACTCGCAAAAGGTTAATATGTCACCCGCTAACCCAACATAAACCACCTAAAAACGAAAAATAAACCAACGTAAAAATCCCACCTGACATGTGCCAGATGGGATTTGAATTTACCTAAACTTTTTAGGATAAAGAAGCTTTACAGCGACTCGTAGCTTAGCTTCTCTTCAGTTGTTTCAGTAACAACGGCAGTTCCGCCAAAAATTTTGCCAGAAGTGAAGCTAGTGTCATTTCCAACGATTGAATAGACTGCCTGGTTATATGACTCCTCGAGCGCGACAAGGAACATGACACTGTTAGATTTGCCAAGAATGTGCGATGAGCCCAGTGCATCGTAATAGTCGCGGCCAGTGCTAAATCCTGCGCCATTGATGTTCATTCCGGCTGAAACTGCGTAATTTACAAACTGAATGTTTGTGGCATAGGCATCGTCTCCAGCGAATCTCTGCGTTGTCAGTCCTGCCTCTTTCAGGCTATTTTCCGTGTCGTAGGAAATTGCAAATTGTCCGCCCAGGATGGTTGCCTCGCTGTGATTTGCAGCTCTTGCAAACATTTCTGAATTGTCGCCCCATGGGTTTGCCAAAAGAATGAAGGTAGCTTTTGAAGCTGCATAGCTTCCAGCTCCGAGTGCATCATGAAAGGAAGAACCAGTTGCTACGAGCACTTCATCGGAAGTCCAACCGCCGCGGTTTAGACCGTAATCGTAAACAGCCTGATTAGTTTGGTAACCGTCATCGCCGTAAATTCTCTCGGATGCACCATCAGAGTCATATTCATTCAACTCAGCCTGAATTCCATCTGAAATCGCAAATTTACCGCCGAGCAAAATTACCTCTAACTTCTCTGATCCATTGTCAGAAAGCAGGTTGAAAGCCTCGCGAGCTTTTGAATTCATGGAAGAACCAGTGCCATCAACAAGCAAAATTGGATAATCAAGCAGGCCAGAGAGTGCTGCTGCGCTCAGCGAATCGATGTAATGACCAGTGCAACAAACGATTACGCCTGCAGGCTTGCCGTTTTCAGCAACATCCCGCTTCAAAGTTTCAAGGTTTGTGCCGTAACAATCGTCGCCCCAAAGGCGTTGGATGTCATTTTTGCGAGCGACTCTCTCGAGCAGAACCGTAGAGTCACTCTCATCTGCAAGGTCCATTTGTGCATCCGACGTGACTAGAACGCGAACCCGATGGTCAGCATTATCTGGGTCAATGCCAGTGTTGTTTTCAAAAACCTTTGAGCCAAAAGTCGTGACACTAGGAGGCAGTGAAACCTCTGTGAGAAGGCCTTCTTTAAACGCGCCATTGCCAATTGACTCCACGCCTTCTTCAATGGTTAAGCTTGAAAGCGTTTGTGCCTTGAACGTGCCTTCAAAGGCATTTTCTTCAATCGTTTTGACGTTGCCAGGGATAGTCAGTGAAGACAAGTGATGCAAGTGGAACGCCTTGCGACCGATGTACGTCACATTCTTTGGAATAGTGAGCTGCGTCAAGCGAGCACCCGCAAAAGCAGTTTGACCAATCGTTGTCACGCAATCAGGAAGCGTGATGCTCTCCATGCGGATGTTCATCGACATGAAACCCTCAGGAATGACTGGCATGTTTTTAGACAGGCTAGCCTCGGTGATGTTGTTGTTCGAGAAGCAACCAGCACCACAGCTTGTAACTGAATCGGGTATGGAGATTGACTTCAGCTTGTTGCCCTTGAAAGCCATCTCACCAATTGATGTCAGGGTTTCAGGCAGGCTAACTTCTGTCAAATTGTTATATCTAAATGCCATTGCGCCGATTGTCTGAAGATTCGAAGGCAAGACTACAGAATCAAGACCGTTAGGGCTAATGACGTTTCCTGTGTCGCTCGAGCCAAACGAAACTTCGTATTCCGGAACTCCGAACACAGGATTTCCTTCGTCAGTCACAGTGCCCTGATCTTTTGTTGGTTCGACGTAACCATCAATAGCTGTAATTACTGTTCCGTCAGGTGCTGCGTCAGGAAGCACGAGCGTGTGAAGCGTTTCTCTCTTTTCCTTTCCAGCAGCAGAAAAGCCTGTCAGTGTGGCTCCGTCGTAGGTAAAGTCATCGGAAGCCCAGCCCGAAGTTGCAAGTTTGTTATAGGAAATAACGAAATTCTTGCCAGTTACAGGCACCGAAGTCTTTCCTTCCGCGATATCGCTATTGCAAGTAGTCAACGACAAAGGATCAGAAGAAGTGTCGCCAAAAGCTAACTCGCTCAAGGTTGACAAAGTTGATGGAATTTCAACACTTTTAGCAGAAATGCCAGCGAAAGCATATTCTGCAATCGAAGTTAAGCCATCACTGAAGGTCAGCTTAGAAAGATAGCTGTCTCCCCCATTCAAATTGCTAAACGCATTTGCGCCAATCGACAGGACCGTCGAAGGGATTGTCAATTCTTCGAAGCTGTTTCCTGCAAAAGCCCTAGCTGGAATGTCGTTAATCTTCGAAGGGAGCGAAAGTGTTGCAATCTTGTTATTCTCAAAAGAAGAAGCGCCGATGCTTGTTACGCACTCAGGAAGAGCGATCGCTTCAAGCGAATTGTTAGCAAAAGCCTCATCGCCAATTGTTAGCTCGGTTAAGCCTTGAGCAAATCCTACTGAAGTAAAGCCATAGCCTTTAAAAGCAGCATTTCCGACAGCGCTAACTTGATTGCCACTTTCATCAACATCAGGAATCATCAAAGTTTTCAGAGTTTCAGCTTTAGTTTTGCCAGCGTCGCTCAAGCCAGTCACAACCCTTCTAGCCGCAGAAGCATCAGCAAGCGTTGCTGTATCGTCAGACGCGACAGAGGTTGTGCTCTCATCAGCAAAAGTAAAGTCGCTAGCTTTCCAAGCGGCAGTCGCATCAAAGACTAACTGATGATAACTAGATTTCGGAAAGTTGACCGAGTCATTAAGTTGAGCTTCACTGGTTACATAGACAGTGGTCACAACGACTGCTGTCGAGTCGGAATATTCCTTTCTAAAAGTGTTCTTGGCCAGCGCTTTCACCGAAGTTGGCAAAGAGACTTCTTTTATTACTTTGTTTCTAAAAGCGTTGTCGCCAATCGTAGTGAGCCCGTCAGGCAGTGTGAGAGTGCACTCATTGCTAAGGTAATTCTTTGTCGAGAATGCATATTCCCCAATTGATGTCACATTCTTTGGGATATTGATTTCATGGAAATTATTGCCAGAAAAAGCACGCTTTCCAATCGTTGTAACCGACTCAGGAATTGAGATGCTCGTGAGATTCGTCATGTAATTTTTCGCGTCGCTACATCCAAACGCTGAATCAGGAATCGAAGTTAGCGACTGAGAAAAATCAATTGTTTCTAGACTTGCATTTGACGCAAAGCAACCAGTTCCCAGTTCCTTAATCGAGTCTGGCATAACAATGCTTTCTAGCTGGTTTTGCTGGAAAGCAACTGCCCCAATCGACTCGAGCGCATTATCAAGCGCAACCTCCTTTAACCCTGCACTTCTAAATGCATTGTCTCCAACCTTGGTCACCTTCGTTGGAAGAGACACTGAATTAAGTTTCTCATCAGAAGTTGCAAAAACACCGCCGTCATAATCGTCAGAGTTAGTGGTTCCGGCAATTTCTGTTACGTAATAACCCCTGGTGTCGGTGTCAGGGAACGCGAGGTCAGGGTTAACTTTTCGCTTAGCTATTCCGCTTTCGCTCAAGCCAGTGATTTTCACTCGATAGTTCTCAAGGTCTTCGTATGTGAAATCTGATGAGAGCCATTGAACATCTGAAGTGTAGGCACCAACCTTGCTAACAAGCGCCTGGCACCATGACTTTTGACTATCCGTAGTTCTATCGGTAGTATTAATTCGATCCAAGTTTTGGAGATTAAGGTTGTCAGTGTACATGTACACGACGCCGTACTTTTTGATGTTCTCATTCGGGCAAGCATCAGAGACGGCTTCCATGCCAGGATTAAAAGCAAAAACGTTTTTATTAACCACAGCCGTGAAGTCTGGAAGACGCACTTTAGTAATTTGATTGCTGGCAAAGGCCATTCCATGCATTTCAAGCTGGAAGTCGGTTGTAGTCGGAAAGACCACTTCTGAAATTTGGTTTTTTGCAAAAGCTTGATTTTCAATCCACCAAATGGTGCGAGGGAACTTCACTGTTTTAATTTGATTTCCCTGAAAACTGTTCGCCAAGCAAGCGATAACTCCATCTGGCAAATTAACTTCGGTCAAATTATTATTTGCAAATGCCGACTCCATAATCATGAAATTACCACGTCGGGAGACATACTTAGTGGTTTCATCAACATAAGAGACTTTCATATCTTTTGGAAACTCAACAGATGTGAGACCGCAACCCTTAAACGCGCTTGGGCCAATCGCAACGATTGTATTCCCTTCGCCATCGGTGCGAGGGAGAACTAGGTCGTAGTTACCGCCAACAATTTTTTCGCGGCCATCGGAAGAAAGCCCAGTAATAACGCGACCATTGATGTAGAACTGCCTTGAGTAATCGCAGCCGTGGAGCTTGTAGCCCGACTCCTCAGCAGCGGTTCCTGTTAGCTCATTTACCCAAGAATAGGTAAAGTCGCTGTATTCCCAAATGCTGCTTGAAAAGCTTTCGAGTGTTGCTACGTCAGAATCGTTCTCCAAGTCTCCCGATTCATCTGGAGAAACAGAAGCCGAAGATTCAGAATCGTTCGATAAAGAAGAATCGCCACCATTAGATTCATTGACGAGCTGTGCGAGTTGTTCGTCAGTCGTTGCGTCAGTCTCTTCCTCTGCGAATGAAACGCTTGGAAAGCACGCAATCATGCTGAACGCAAGCGCGAAGCTGACAAACGATGACAATAATTTAGGCCACCTGGAAGTTAACATTTTGCTCCCCTAAAAAATCAGAAATTACGGTTGATTAACCAATATGAAAAAGGATTAAAAGACAGAGAAAACAATTTGCTGCAGCCGCAAACTGTCGTTTAAAATATTAGCATAGGTTCTGCAAATTAAACCTGCACACAGCGGTTCTCTGCTACTTTTTAATCACTACAATAACAAGGTTTTACTAATACACTTTTGCCTAAATTCGTTAAAAACAACGATGAATTTCCTGCGCATGCAAAGCGTGCTTGCGTTAGCACGCCCGAAAATAACCTCGTGGAGCCAAAGCAAGCACCTTCAAATGAAGAAAAGGAGGAAAACTCGCGGTGCAAACTGGCCGACAAAACCAGGACAGAGGCATTGTGCGCGGCAGAAGAAGCAGACAATGCAACAACTCAAAACGCGGAAAAGCGCAAATCAACTGAGAGAAAAACCCCGAGAGACAAAGCGACTCTTTTCACTATAGTCCTGCTTGCCCTTTCTTTACCAATTATTCAAATCAACGTTGGCGCGTTTGCTGAAATTCCAGACGAAGTCAAAGACCTTGGAATTCAGCGAATCACAAAAGAGAAATTGCTCGGCACATCCAATTTGCTGAAAGTTGATTTAAACGCCAAAACCACAGAAGCAGTCACCTCAACGACTACATCAAAATCAACTGAGTCGAAAGACGAAGAAGAAGCAGAAAAAGAAGAAACAAAAACCGAAGAAGCTAATAAAGAAAAGCAAAAACTAGAAAATCAAACTACGGAAAGTGCTGCTAGCGAAAGCTCTTCATCTAGCAGCTCGCCGAGTGAGTCTGCGCCTGCACAGAAGAGTGGACATTACGAGACGGTAATGGTGACACCCGAAAGAGTTGTTAAAGAGGTTGAGGCTTTAGTTTGCATGTGCGGGGCTTCCTTCCCCAACGTTGATGCTTGGCAGGCACACCGACCTAACCCTTGAAATGGCCAGCATTACACATACACCGAGATTTATAAAGAAGTTGTAATTCCGGCTGAATACACCCAGGTCTGGGTGGAGGACTAAAACCAAATACTAAAAGACGAAACTTAAAAGTTTTTTACTCGTCAACAATCATGCCTGCATGGCGATCCTTGTAGACTTTGCGCGCTAGAAGAATTGCAACGAAAAGCGCTGATGTG
>JAUMVS010000407.1 GCA_030530045.1 Phoenicibacter congonensis | reverse complement strand
ATTGGAGAACATTCTTCTGACGCAAGGAGGAAAATATTATGTTTGAATTACCAAAAACCGGCTGGATATGGCTGCCTAACTGGACGCCCCGCGCTGTCCCCACCCTTGCCCTGTTTCGTAAACAAGTCGTATTGGATACGGTGCCCGCCGCTTTGCCCATTCGCATCTCCGCCGACGCGCGTTATAAGCTATATATAAACGGCACGTTTGTTTCCTATGGACCAGCCAAGGGAGACCGCACGGACTGGTACTATGATGAGATAGACATCGCACCGGCCTTAAAAAGTGGTAAGAATGTGATTTCGGTGGAAGTTCTTGCCTTTCCCGAAGGTGTGTGGAACCACAGCCTGTTTCACTCCGCTACGCCGGGGCTGTACATCACCGAAAATGTCAGTGCCCCGGAGAATGGTTTGCCGCCCTACAATTCATCCCCGGAAGAAATTACTGCGGCGATCCTCGGCGGCGGTACATACAGCGGCTATGGTGTCGCTACCCGGCAGGGCTGGAAATGCCGGATGGATGAGGGCTACAAGCTCCGTCCTGAGATGCCGGTGTTTGCGCCGCTGTGCATTCTGGAGGAGTGGAAAGCGCTTCCTCAAAACCAGAACTGGAAAAACCCCGGCTACTGTGATGACGGGTGGAGCGATGCGGCGAATTACGATGTGCTTGCCATCCAGCCCGGTGTCAGTCCGGCAAATTTGTCCCCCAGACCCATTCCGCCTATGATCCTGCGCCCCGGCGCTTTCTGCGAAGTGTGCGGAAAGCACACCGAGCATACAGAAGCATGGAACAATCTACTGCGCAATAAAGGCACCGTGACAGTCTTACCGCATACGGAGGAGATCGTGGAGTTCTCTGCCGGTGAGGAAATGACGGCTTTCCTGTCTCTGCGCGTCGCTGGAGGACAGGGAGCGAAAATAGAGATTTTGTCCAGCGAGGGATATGTCCGATCTGCCGGAGATCCCTTGTCCGGCACAAAGACCGTAAAGGGAGACAGAATTGACTGGGAACACGGGACGCTGGAGGGCTATACCGATGTCTTTTATCCCTCCGGAGCCGGGAGCCTGGATATAGTGGAGGAGTATACCCCCTTTTGGTTCCGCACATTCCGTTTTGTCCGTCTGACCATTCGGACTGGAGAGGAACCCCTGACCATCTGCGGTTTCGACTATCTGGAAACAGGTTACCCGTTGGAGGTCAAAACGCAGGTGTTCACCAGCGATCCCAGTTTGGAGGGAATTTGGGATATCAGCCTGCGGAGTCTTCGGAGATGTATGCAGGAGACCTATACCGACTGCCCTTTTTATGAGCAGCTTCAATATATTATGGATTCCCGGAGCCAGGCACTGTTTACTTATACCGTCTCTGCCGATGATCGGTTGGCGCGTCAGTGCATGGAGTATTTCCGCCGCTCCCAAAGACCGGATGGAGTACTGAACAACAGCTATCCCAATACACGCTTTAATGTGATCCCCACGTTTTCCATCTTCTACATTCTGATGCTCCACGATCATATGATGTACTTTG
>JAUMVS010000406.1 GCA_030530045.1 Phoenicibacter congonensis | reverse complement strand
ATAGAAAACGGCAGCGCCGTGGCAAGCATAGTTGCGCTGTGATGGGTTAAGTTACTCTAACCTCTTTTACACACTATCGTCCCCATCGTCCCCTGCGTCCCCAAGGCCCTATTTGTCTGGGTTTTTTGAGGGGACGCAACGGGGACGCAAGATTTCATCGTCCCCTAAACAGCAACAGGAACAAGTCTTACGCCCCTGATATGATTGCTTTTTACCCCCGTCTGCACCCGGAAGCCCAGCTCCGTAGGGTGCTTCTGCATAAGGGATTCTATCTGCCGCGCAAGCTCGCGCCCCGTGGCGGGCGGCATGCCGCCGTTCTCGCGGATAAGGTTGATGCAGTCGGCATAGGATACGAAGGTGTCCTTGCAGTCCGCCGAAGCGAACAGTTCGCACAATGTGAGCGCAAGCGGCGAATCGATGGCATCGTAGGCGTTTAGCGCAGTTCGCGGCTCACTCACGCGCCACAGGCCCTTGTCAAAGCGCAGCGGTATGTCATCAAAGTACACGTCTCGGCTTACCCCGCTCAGCGTGGCCTCGTCGCTCCCGCGCGCCCTTTCAAGCAGCAGCGTTGTGTCCGCCGCGCCCATAAGGCCGGTTGAGCCGGACACCTTCTCATACGGGTCGTCCGTCTGCCTGAGCTTGTTCGTGTGGTGCACCAGCACTATCGCCACGCCGTATTTCTCCGCAACGGCCTTCATGCTGCGGATGAAGTTATAGTCTGCGGCGTAGGCGTTGCTTGCCGCGCCCGCCATGCCGCGTATCACCTGAAGCGTATCGATGACTATAACCTCCGGATTGGCTTCGCGCTTGCCTTCGGCTATGTTTTTGTCAAATGAGCGCGTAAGCCTTTCGGTGAAGCCCATGTTCACGGTGGGCGAATCGAATATGAATGTGAGGTTGAAGGCATCGTAGCTGACTGCGCCGTCCGTAATGCGCATAAGGCGGCTTTTCATGCGGCTGGGGCTGTCCTCCAGCGCCATGTACCATACGCGGCAGCGCTGTGTCTTTCTGCCCAAAAAGGGCGCGCCGGTGGCGATTGAAAGGCACATGTCAAGCGTCAGCCAGCTTTTGCCTATCTTGCTTGCCCCAACAAGCAGCGTAACTCCCGGCACGATAAGCTGCTGCACTATTGGCTTAGGCTCGGGGAAGCTGAGCGTTGCCAGCTGGAACGCGTTCACGCAGCTTTCGCTGCCCTTCACAATGTCCTTGCCAAGAAGAACCGGGCTTTCCTTCTCCTCATCGATGGCGATAGCCCCGGGGCGGTAGTCCTCGTCCGCCTTTGGCTTGTCCCCGGCGGCCTCGGCGGCGCGGCGGCGTTCGTCGGCAATGAACTGCTCCTCCTCCCGCGCCAAGGCTTCGGCGCGCAGCTTTTCCCGCGTGGCGCGCATCATCTCCAGTGCGGCGGCAGCGGCCTCGTTGCCCGTAAGGGCGTTGTCAACGGTCTGTTCAATCATTAGAGTATATCCTCCTTGTAAATTAAAAATAGATGGCCAAAAACGGGCATAAAAAAAGCCCTCCCTTCGGGTG
>JAUMVS010000405.1 GCA_030530045.1 Phoenicibacter congonensis | reverse complement strand
GAATATGGTACACCAGAAGTTCGTCCCTTGTACGAAATCGTTAGCCTCAACGGAGTAATGAATTTATTCGGCACTTCCTCACAATAGATTCCATTTAGGAATTACAACAATGGTTTACTAAAAGAACGAATAATAATGCATTCGAAAAATGACATTTTATTTCCAAAAAGCATTATATTTGCATTGTTTTAGAAATATATTGCCGTGGTGAGTTATTTAGAGTTTAGGGAAAAGTTGTTGCCTGAAGGATGTTTTTCCGTTCATCAGGCAAGGGCGTATTTCCCTTCATTTGACAGGAATAGTGTTACCAGGTGGGCACGGAAGGGGATGTTGGTAAAATTACGGCAGGGATGGTACGCTTTTCCGGAGCTGTTGCAGCGTCCTGATTTCTCACGCTATGTGGCCTGCCGCATCTATCGTCCGTCATACATCAGCCTGCACACGGCGTTGAGCATGTACGGGATGATTCCGGAGGCGGTCACGAGCATCACGTCAATCTCGACATTGAAAACGGCACGGTTTGAAAACAGGTTCGGGCAATATTCCTATCAAAATGTCAAGCCTGAACTATTCTTCGGCTATAAGCCGGTTGAGCTTCCAATCAACACGGCCGTGATTAATGCTCCGAAACAGACCTGGTTGTTGGCACAACCTGAAAAAGCTCTGCTGGACCTGCTTTATCTCTATCCGTTTTACGACAACGACACTGAGTTGGAGCAGCTCCGCTTGGACGAAGCATATATGACTGAAGAATTGGACATTAAAAGACTATTTGAATATCAGCGGAGAATAGGCTGCAAGGCTTTGGACAGCAGAATCAAGAAACTATTAAGAATATACAATTTATGATAGACCTAAATTACATAAACAATTATTTCCCTCCTCAGATAGCATCAAACGCCGCCTTTCAGAAGCATATTCTCAAGGAATATATTCAACTGATGGTGCTTGACCATCTTGCCACAACGCCATACATCAGCAAACTGGCATTCATTGGTGGCACAAACCTACGCCTCATCAAAGGAATAGACAGGTTCTCGGAAAATCTCGACTTCGACTGCAAGGACCTCACGGAGCAGAAATTTGTTGAAATGACTGACGGCGTGATCACTTTTTTGAGACACAGTGGTCTGAATGTTGAGACTCGTGACAAGGCAAATTCCAAGTTGACCGCTTTCAGAAGGAACATATTCTTTCCTGAATTTCTCTTTGAACTTGAATTGACAGGTCATAGAGAGGAGCGTTTCCTATTGAAGATTGAGGCGCAGAACCAAGGTGTCGCATACCCGATTGAGATGCGGCATGTACAGCGATGTGGATTTTTCTTCTCACTACCGGTTCCACCGGATTCCGTATTGCTCGGTATGAAGTTCTCAGCCTTGCTCGCAAGGGCAAAAGGCCGTGACTTCTATGATTGTATGTTTTTGATGCAACAGACCAAGCCTTCGTATGAGTTTCTGAAGGAAAGAGCCGGAATATCAAACACTGATGATTTGAAAAAAGCCATCACGGACAAGTTAGCCACAAT
>JAUMVS010000404.1 GCA_030530045.1 Phoenicibacter congonensis | reverse complement strand
TAAAGCGACAGGGAAGAAGTTTACGGAACGGAGTGAATGTGCCTCGGGATATGCCTCGGCACGGCGATAGGCAGCAGCCTTGACGGAACGGGACTCGGTATTACTCTTGGAATGTTGGCGGGACTTTGCATAGGAAGCTGCATAAAAAAAGAAAATGAAGATAAAAAGTAAAATAGCTTTGACAATTAGCATACTTGCAGCCGTGGGTGCTGCGGTATTTTTGATTTTTACAAACCGTGACGGCTTTACCGGGAACAGAGTTAAAAATCCAAACGAATATCTTCTCGAAATTGAGGAAATGAACGGCAGCGACAGCCATTCGATGGAGTTTTCCGCAAAAACGGTTCTTTGGGTTGAGTTCAAAGCGGAAAGCGGTTCTCTTAAAATGAGCATAACCGCTCCGGACGGAACGGAAATTTACAGCGGCGACGGAAGCACGGCTTCAAATTTTGCCGTAACCTTGCAGGAGGACGGAGAGTATACTGTTTTTGTCAAAGCGAAGCACGCAAAGGGAAAAATTTATATAGCACCGCTTTCTGCATAGGCTATTGACATTTTTGAAAAAATGCGGCATAATACATATATTATGTTGCAAAACGCAGGCATAGTTCATCGGTAGAACGGTCGCTTCCCAAGCCACAAAGGCGGGTTCGATTCCCGTTGCCTGCTCCAGAGAAGAACCGCTTGATTAAGCTAAAATCAAGCGGTTTTTGCTTTTAAGATAACACACCTTTATTTTTACTTTTTAAAACGGCGGAAATGCCCGTCGGATCGCTGCGATCCGACGGGCTTTGTTATTTATTCAATATCTTATCCAGCCTGCGCTTGGCAGCAGGACATCCGCCGCCAAAAATATTGCCAGAAAGGCAACTATGGCGCAGGCAAAAATTAAAATGCGTTTTGTTTGCCGGCGCTCGTGGGCAATGTCATCCTGACACTGCCGGATAAGTTGGTCGCGGTAGGACGGCATAGGCGGTACGATGCCAACAATGGTATCAATGGAACCTCCAAGCACTTTTACAACCGCTGCCACGGCAGAAAGTGACGGGTCGCCGGTGCTGCCGTTAATCATTTTAACGACAGTGGATTCCGGAACGCCGGATTGGTCTGCGATTTGGCGTGAGGTCAAACCCTTCTCGTCTTTAAGCTTCTTAAGCTCGTCTGCCAACATAAAATCCCCCCAAAATCAAAAATGATTAAAAAAGTCACGCTCTCGGTCATTCAAAAACGAAAAAAGTCAAATTTGGTTATTTAAAGTCATTGTATAAAGTGGTAAGCTTTAGCTGTAAGAAACGCAAGGCTGCCCGAAGATTTCCCGCAGCTGTCAATATCTAAACAAGCCGCATAAATGACGGTGAGTGCGGTCACGAGAAAACATATGAAAAAAGCAGAATGCGTTTTCGGTGATGTACACAGAGTAATTACAGCTGCAGGCGAACAGTAAAAATGAAAAGTTTTTTTGACGCTTGCAGCGAAGAATTAAAAAATAGCTTTGGCAAATAGAACGCAAATCGGCAGCTGTGCATACA
>JAUMVS010000403.1 GCA_030530045.1 Phoenicibacter congonensis | reverse complement strand
TGATGGCCGTCGTCGTACCCACAAACACGCGCGTGTCCGCAATCTTCCGTCCCAGCTCCGCTACGTTTGCAACGCTGTCTGTCAGGGCGTTTATCAGGTGCTTCCTGTACTCCGGCGCACACGTCAGCTCACTGCCTATCCTCACGAAGTCGATGTCCGCCTCCGCCAGCTTGCTGCATATCTCGTCCACAGCCCTGTTTGTGTAGGACATCAGCAGTACGGACGTGCCTTCTTCCGCCAACTCCTCTGTCAGTGTGTTCAGCAAGCCGTAGGATGTCTTGCCTGTGCCTGGCGGGCCGATGATGAGGAAGAAGTCACGTGCCTGCTTCACGCGCAGCGACAGTCCGTCAAAGCTGCCATAGCTGCCTTTCAGCGTCCTTGTGCTGTCAGTCTCAGGCTCGCGCTGCAGCAGCAACAGGTCGCGCCGCTCCTTGGGAGCCTTCAGGAAAGCCAGCATGCCGCGATATAGCGGCGCGAAAGAAGCCTCCATGAAGTCGTGCTCGATGGCCCACAGCCTGCCACCGTCCTCACGGGTGAAGATGCGTGCATCCGACTGCGGTGCCCGCAGTGTCAGGATGATGTGCCCGTCGGCGGTGATGTCCTTGATGGAACAGCGTACCACCATCGTGCGCCGCGCGTCCGGCTCC
This sequence comes from Phoenicibacter congonensis, assembly GCA_030530045.1. Taxonomy (GTDB): domain Bacteria; phylum Actinomycetota; class Coriobacteriia; order Coriobacteriales; family Eggerthellaceae; genus Phoenicibacter; species Phoenicibacter congonensis_A. The sequence goes on along the minus strand of JAUMVS010000403.1, from coordinate 883 downwards.
TCGCCGTCGCGGTAGGGATATAGGATCACGATGTCGCCGGTGCGGAAGTTGCAAAGGTCGTTGTCGGTGTCGTCGCTGAAGCGCAGCTTCACCTCGGTGATGCGTCCTGCGGTGCTGCCGTCAGGACTGACCAGTGTCAGACGGTCATAGATGTTGCCGGCGTGCCGCTTCTCGTCCGCGCTGTTCTGCCATGTTGAGGCGAAGCCCGAGTTTTCCTTGGTCTTGTTGCCTAACTTTGCCAGCACGTGTTCGTTGCTTATGAAGGTCAGGAAACGGAAGAAGTATGCCTTCTCCAGTTCCGACGCACGGTGCACGGTGTCCAGCACGGCGGCTATCTGCGGCCGTTGGTATGACCTCCACAGCCTGTCGTCCACGCCTTTCTCGTTCAGCCTCTCGGGTGTCAGCCTGTCGAGCATGCGCCACTCCCCGTCGGCAGCCAGCCGCATCTCCGTCCATGCAATGCCGTTCCTCACCTTGATGGCTTCAAATATCTTCTCGGGAGCCATGCCGAGTGCCAGCAGACCCTGGCTGTATTTGGAGTACAGCAGGAAGGCGTGCAGCTCCCCGCCGTTGGCCTCATAGCGGTCGCGGCGGTCATATCGGATCAGCAGCATGTAGAGCAGCAGCTGCACGTAGTGGTCGTCTGTCTGCTGTGGATGCACGAAGCCGTCGTAGGGGAAGCGTCCCTTGCCCGACTTCTGCTCGATGAGCACCTTATAGTCCAGCTGCAGGAAGTCCATGCGCCCTTGCAGCCCCAGCGTCTCGGAGACGAACGACGGTTCCGTGATACCCTCCTTGGGGTCGAAGCTGCTGACCTCCTGCGGCAGCCATCTGCCGAGTGCATCCTCAATGTGCCGCTTCTGCTGCTGTGCCTCCGTGTGGA
>JAUMVS010000056.1 GCA_030530045.1 Phoenicibacter congonensis | reverse complement strand
GCTCTATGCTGTTTTTGATGGCATGGGTGGTCATGCCGCAGGCGAAGTCGCTAGCGAAATCGCATCGAAGGTCGTTGCTGCTCGTGCGCCTGAGGAGCTCGATGCTGAGGCGCTCGGCCAAGCTGTAATCGATGCGAACCTTGAAATCATTCACGCCGCAGCTACTGGTGTTGGTAAGGCTGGCATGGGCACAACTTGCACCGCTGCAATGCTCATGGGAGAAAACCTCATCATTGCGCAAGTTGGTGACTCTCGTTGCTACCTTTTGCATGATGGCAAGCTCTCGCAGCTAACTCGCGACCATTCCTACGTCGCCGACCTCGTCGAACAGGGTGCAATCACGAAAGATTATGCTCGCGTGCATCCCGATCGTTCAAAAATTACTCGCGCTCTTGGCACCGATCCAAACATGGTGCCTGACCTCTATGAGCTCAAAGTTTCTTCGGGCGACCGCCTGCTTCTGTGCAGCGACGGACTTTACTCGATGATTACTGATGATGACATTGAGCACATCATGAATGCAGAAGCTGAACCTCAAGCTGCTGCCGACCACCTCGTTCGCGAGGCTAATGAGTGGGGCGGACACGACAACTGCACCGTCATTGTTGTTGATGTGCTGGGGTTTTCTGAAATTAAAAAAAAGAGAGTTGCCAGAAAAACTAAAATCACAGCAGCTCTAGTTTCGGTGCTTCTCGTAGCAATTTTGGGATGCGCCGCGTTTGTTTTTAACAACTGGGTGAGCAATGCTGCCTACCTGGGCGAATGCGACGGAAAAGTTGCAATTTATCACGGCATCGTCATGGGCGACGTTGGGGGCAGAACCGACAACCTTGGTGAAGTTTCCGATGTCTCGATGAGCGACCTTGACTCGAGCGTTGCCGACAGAATCAGAAAAGGCGAGATCACCTACAATTCCTATTCTGAAGCTCAGGCTCTCGTGAAATCCTACAAGCAAAACATCTAAGAGAATAAAAAGCAGGAAGAAGCTAAGAAAAACGCCGCAAGTGAGGCGACCATCCAGGCGCAGGCGAACAATTCTGCTTCAAATTCTTCTTCGTCATCAATCACATCCACGGCTACAACGGCGGCTTCCTCAAGTTCAGCTTCTAGTGCAAATTCTGCACAAAGCTCAACTTCAACTACGACTGGAAGTGGTCAGTAATGAGCCGCAGAAACATGGAATTATTCCTGCTTTGCCTGGCAGCACCAATTGTCATTGTGCTGTTTGCAATGCTTGTGCTTGTTGGCGGGCAGGAGCTCTCGTTTAACACGCTCGGTGTTCCAATCGGAATTTTTGTAGCGTTTCTGCTTGCTCATTTGGCTGTTCGAAAGTTGACGCCAAACGCCGACCCTGCAATTCTTCCAATCACGTTTGCACTTTCGGGCATTGGCATTGCGTTTGTAACTCGCCTGGCTCCAGAGTCGGCAAGCCGCCAGCTCATCTGGCTTTTTGCTGGCGTGGCAGTGCTCATTTTCATTCTGTGGTTTATAAAATCGCTTGATAAACTCGCGGAATATAAATACACTTTCATCATCGTCGGCATTTTGCTTTTGCTCTCGCCAATGCTTCCAATCATTGGAACCGAAATTAACGGCTCGAGACTTTGGCTTTCAATCGGCGGCTTTTCTTTCCAGCCTGGAGAGCTGGCGAAAATCTGCATAGTCATATTCCTAGCGGGCTACATGGCACAAAATCGCGAAATGCTTTCAATCTTCACATGGAAAGTCGGCCCAGTTCGCTTGCCTTCGCTGGCAACTCTTCTGCCGCTCATCGTCATGTGGGCTTTGGCTTTTGTGGTTGTTGTTTTGGAGAAAGACCTCGGCTCGGCGCTCGTGCTTTTCCTCGTCTTCCTCGTTGTGCTCTATGTTGCAACGGGCAAGAAATTCTACATTTTAATTGGCGTAATTCTCGCTGCTCTGGCATCGGTCATTCTGTTCCATTTCTTCTCGCACGTCCAAACTCGTGTGGCGATTTGGCTTGATCCATTCGAAGATGCACAAGGCAGCGGTTACCAGCTAGTGCAATCAATTTACTCACTTGCCGACGGCGGAATTTTTGGCGTTGGAATTGGCAAAGGTCTTTGCACAAGCATTCCATATGTCGAGAGCGACTTCATTTTCGCAGCAGTTTGTGAAGAGACCGGCCTTCTTGGTGGCGCTGGAGTTTTGCTGCTTTACCTGACATTTGCAATTCGCGGTGTGTGCATTTCGGCTCGTGCGAAATCTGATGTTTCGTGCTTCATGGCATCGGGCTGCACCGCAATCATAATCTTGCAGGCGTTTATCATTGTTGGCGGCGTAACTCGCCTCATTCCAATGACTGGCATCACCCTGCCTTTCATCTCGCAAGGCGGCACATCGCTAATTTGCGGCTTTATCATCGTCGCGTTTTTGCTGAAGGCGGGCGAGGAAGGAACCGGCATTGGTACCGAGATGAAAACGATGGCGCACCGTCGTCATTCAGCCGACGATGGCGTGCTTGGGCGTTTCGCACTTGGCAAGCGCCTCACAGTGCAAATCATCATCTATAGCTTGATGTTTGCAGCCCTTGTTGCGAACTTGACCTATGCGATGGTTATCAATGCCGACAACGTTAAATCGATGTCGAGCAACAACCACACGATTGCAAAAGAAGCAACGACTGAGCGTGGCTCAATCTCAACTTCTGACGGCGTAGTTCTTGCAAAGAGCGAAAAGCAAGACGACGGAAGCTACTCCCGCGTTTACCCTGCCGGCGATTTGGCAACCCATGTTTTGGGTTACTACTCGACTCGTTTCGGAACTTCTGGAATTGAAGCTTCATGGAACGACACGCTCACAGGCGAGTCAAACCTCGCAACATTTGATGACCTTTTGAAATACATGATGGGCACGAAAACCGCAGGTAATGATGTTAAACTGACAATCAATTCATCAGTTCAACAAGCTGCCCAAGATGCGCTTTCTGGCTACAACGGCTCTTGCGTTGTTATGGATCCAACGACTGGTGAAGTGCTCGCGATGGCTTCTTCGCCAACCTACGATGCATCTGATGCCGAATCAGTATTGTCAGCTTCTTCAAGTGACTCTAGCGATTCGTCACTTCTGAATCGCGCGACACTTTCGCTTTCTTCACCTGGCTCTACGTTCAAAACAGTCACGCTGACTTCCGCTTTTGAAAACGGCGTGGCTTCAGAAGACACAGTTTATTCTGCCCCTGGCTCGATTGACATTGGCAATGCTGCCGTTACGAATTATGGTGGCTATAGCTATGGCGATTTAACGCTTAAGCGAGGCTATGAATATTCGCTTAACACAGTGTTTGGCCAGCTTGGCACTCAAATTGGCGCACAGCGTCTAGTGACTTCGGCAGAAAAGTTTGGCTTCAACGACAACATTAGCTTTGACTTGCCACTGCTCACGAGTTTGATGCCTGACGCAAGTGAAATGACCGAGTGGGAGACCGCTTGGGCGGCCGCGGGCGAACCTGTCGGCCAGCACACAAGCCCTGCCGGCCCACAAACTAACACTTTCCAAATGGCGCTCGTTGCTTGCGCTGTTGCGAATAACGGCACGATTATGCAGCCCTACCTCGTTAAAAGCACCAACAATGCCAACGGCGAGGTTTCCTACACTGCAAAATCAAGCGTTTACAAAACTGCGATGTCATCGACTACCGCAAGCAGAGTTTTGGAATGCATGAAAGGTGTTGTTTCTGAAGGCACCGGCGCGGCCGCTTCTGTGTCAGGAGTGACCGTAGCTGGCAAAACAGGCACCGCCGAAAATCAAGGGCGCGAAGCCGACTCGTGGTTTATCGGCATCGCTGACGCCGACGGAGCGAAAAACGTCGTGGTTGCAATCGAGCTTGAAGAAGCCGGCGAGGGCACCGCAACGTCGCGCGTTCAGTCGGTCATTTCAGCCGCGTTAAAAGCGCAAGGCGTTATCGGATAGAACAAATTTTGGGCATGTGCCCTGTGTTAAAATTATTGGCGTAAAAGCATCTTTTTAACACAAACGAAAAATAAACATCACACGTGTGAGGGGATTGTATGACAGCTACATCTATGACCGGAAAAGTCCTTAATAAGAGATATGAAATTGGGGAATGCATCGGTGTCGGCGGAATGGCCGAAGTTTACAGCGCGCAAGACAACGTTTTAGGAAGAATTGTCGCAGTAAAGGTCATGCTTCCTCAATATGCAGCGGAAGAAGACTTCGCTCGTCGCTTCAGGCAAGAAGCCGCAGCTGCTGCAAACCTTCAATCGCCATACATCGTTAACGTTTACGACTGGGGTCACGACGCTGGAACCTATTTCATCGTGATGGAATATGTTCGCGGAAGCGACCTTAAAAGCGCAATCAAGCAGCGCGGTGCGATTAACCAGCGCAAGGTAGCTGAAATTGGCAGCCAGGTTTGCCAGGCGCTCACAGTTGCTCATTCGCAGGACATAATTCACCGCGACATTAAGCCACAAAACATCATGATTCAGCCTGACGGCAACGTCAAGGTCATGGACTTCGGCATCGCACGTTCCAAAAATTCACTTTCCGAAAAAACAGGAAACGTTCTCGGCACTGCTCACTACATTTCACCTGAGCAGGCACAAGGCAAAGACCTCACTGCGGCAACCGACATCTATTCGCTCGGCGTTTGTCTCTACGAAGCTGCTACTGGCAAGCTTCCATTCGATGCGCCAGATGCAATGAGTGTTGCGATGATGCAGGTCCAAGACCAGCCTATGAATCCTCGCGACATCAACCCTGAAATTGACCCAGCTTTAGAGTCAATCATTTTGAAGGCGATGTCGAAAAACCCAAGCGGAAGATATGCAACTGCGCACGACATGAAAATCGCGCTGAACGACTACCTTGCAGGCAGAATGAACCCTTCGTTCACACAAGCAAGAACAAGCGTAATTTCTCCAATCGGCGCTGCAGCTGGGGTTGCAGGAGCTGCTGGAGCTGCTGGTCTTGCGGCCGCTGCAAAGGGCGACCGCACTGAGGTTATGCCTACAGTTAACAGTGCTGGCACAAAGACAAATGCTGCGGCTGCTAAAAACTACACAAATGGCTCAAGCAACAAGCAGGGCATGAGCGGAAAAATGAAAGCCGCAATTGGTGTTGGGGTTGCTGCCGCTCTCATTGTTGTTGGTCTGATTGTTTGGGCTGTCATGAACTCTGGCACAGAAACTGCAGAAGTTCCTGACGTAACGGGCAAAACAACTGCTGAGGCGGTGAAAGCAATTGAGGCTGCTGGCTTCACAGTTGGTTCTCAAGATTCAGCCTACGACACGAGCATTGAGGCTGGAAAAGTTAGCTCACAGTCGCCAAAGGGCGGCGAGAAAGCTGCTAAAGGCTCAAAAATTAACATCGTTGTTTCTCAAGGTACCGAGGAAGTTACCGTTCCTGATTTGTCGGGCAAGACACTAAGCGAGGCGCAAAAAGCTCTGGCAAACGCGGGCTTTGCACTTGGCTCAACGTCGGAGGATTATTCTGACAGCGTTGATAGCGGAAAAGTAATGAGCCAGGACCCTGCTGCTAATAAGTCAGCGAAAAAGGGCTCCACAGTAAACATCGTGATTTCAAAGGGCTCCGACAAGATTACAGTTCCTGACTTATCGGGCAAGACCGAACAAGAGGCTACAGCTGCAGCTAAAAATGCTGGCTTGAGTGTTTCTTTCCAATATGCCTACAGCGACAGCGTTTCTGAAGGCTTGGCAATGAAGCAGTCGGAAAGCGCAGGTTCTAAGGTCAGCAAAGGAACCGAGATTGTTGTAACGATTTCTGAAGGAAAGAAGCCTGCCGAGAAGGTAACCGTTCCTTCTGGTTTGGTTGGCTCTTCCTGGGAAACCGTTTCTTCGCAACTTAAAAACCTGGGCCTGAACCCAAGCAAGCAAACTGATTCTTCTTCATCAGGAACTTCAGGTACAGTCACTAAGCTGTCGCCTGGCGAGGGAAGTTCAGTAGAAGTTGGAGATACGGTTACTGTTTACGTAGCTCCGTAACGGCTAGAGTGTTTGGCTCGAGTTAGCCAACAGGGCTGGGCTAAGCGGTAGCGGCTCCAAAATACTTAGGAATTCAAAAAGCCTGCAGACGTCAAAATCTGCAGGTTTTCTTAATTGCATGCTAGGTTTACAGATTCATTGCTTTATCTTGGATGTGCGGGCTTGTCACCGATGTAGAACGAGATAAACGTTTTTCTTGTGCGCTCGCGCAACGTTTCGTCGTCGCTGTTAGAAATCGCGAAGAAAGTTTCTTTTGCGATGTCGAGAGAAGCGTAGGGCTTGCGAATGTTTTCCGCTGCTTTTTTAAGTGCTTCGAACGAAGAATAATCGCTGTCGGCTACCTTGAGAGTAGCGTAGAGTTCGCGCGATGTTGTGACATGAATTGCTGCACCCGCAGCAGTGAGCATCTTTACGTTTGCTTTTTCTTGTCCATAGGCTCTGCATGTGAGAATCATTGGCGTGTAGGCACAAAGGCATTCTGTAACTGTCATACCGCCAGCTTTACAAACCACGAGGTCACAAGCTGAAAGCAGCATCGCCATTTCTTCGACGTAGCCAAGCACCGTAATGTTTTCGATGCCGTGTTCTGCGATGAACGCTTTCAGGTCTTGCTTGAGATCGCCATCGCGACCAACCACAATCACAAAGTGCAAGTTTTTAAATTCGTGCATGTAGGGCACGAGATCCTGGATGACTTTCTTGATGTGAACGTAGGGCTGCAAAAGTGAAGCGCCTGCCACGGCAAGCACCAGCTTTTTGTCGGCTGGCAAATTGAATGACTCACAAACTTCGTCGCGGTCATATTCTTTCGTGAACTCGGGGTTCGTTGGCATGCCTGTAATTTTGATTTTGTGCTCCGGCACATGTCGCGCACGCAGCGTTTCTGCCATTTGCTCGTTCGCAACGCAGAAAACGTCGGCAAATTCGTGTGGCCAAAGACCTTCAACTTCGTAATCGGTCGGCACACAAATGATGGGGAAGTTTTGCCCCGTAATCATGCGAGCTCCAACGGCAGTGTTTGCGGCCACAATGTGTGTGCAAACAATCGCTGCAGGCTCTTCCTCGCGAACTTTTTGCGTGAATTCTGGATACATCACTCGCGCGTGATTTGTTCCGCCGCCCCAAAGGAAGCGACCAGTGAACGTGTAGCGCCAAGTGAAATCGTAGAGCGGGCGAGTCGCGCCCGTGAAAGTTGTTGCGTATTTATTGCCATCGAATTTGATGCGGCCAAAAGGAAGGATGTCAAGCACCTCAGGCTCATATTCAACTGGCATGCTTGCCTCTTTGTTGAGAATATCAATCGCCAGCGCAACAGCGTTAGCTGCAGTTTTGTGCCCCGAACCAACCGATGCGTGCACAACGTAGATTTTTCTTTTATCTTGCATTGCTAAATTCTAACGCTTAACTCGCATTCTTTAATTCATAGGCGCATTATTACGCCAGAATAATCCCGAAATAATACCTGCCGATTTCTGCAATCTCATCTCAAAAAGGTGCTGACACTCCTCGTGCCTCTGGCTCATACACCTTTCCAAAAACACTTGATTATCTAGCTGGTGTATTTTTCGTTTATGCAGTATTACGCGCGTTTTTAAATTTTCGTGGCGGCATGAAATCGGTATAATTAAGCAGTTAAATTTTCTGTGACGGAGTAAACCATGACAATTCAAATGAATAATGATTCTGCACAAGCCATAGAAGCTGCAAAACAAGGCGAAGGAGTAGCCGTTTTGATTCCTTGCTACAACGAGGAAATCACGATTGGTAAGGTAATCGACGATTTTAAGGTCGCGCTGCCAAAGGCTGACATTTATGTCTACGACAACAACTCGAAGGACAAAACGTCTGAAATCGCAGCTGAACATGGTGCAATCGTGCGTTTTGAGAGCCGTCAGGGAAAAGGCAACGTGTGCCGCTCGATGTTTCGCGACATCGACGCCGATTATTACATTATGGTTGACGGCGACGACACCTATCCAGCGGAATTCGCGCCTGCATTGATTGAACCGATGGCTAGCGGCATGGCTGACATGACAGTCGGCGACCGTCTTTCGAATGGGTCCTACGGCGACGAAAACGATCGTGCATTCCACGGTTTCGGAAATAATCTCGTGCGTTGGCTCATCAAAGTGATTTACGGCTTTGCGTTTGATGACGTTATGACTGGCTATCGCGGAATGACTCGTACTTTCGTAAAGACTATGCCTGTGATGTCGCAGGGTTTCCAAATCGAAACGGAACTTTCAATTCACGCAGTCGACAAGGGCTGGAGGGTGGTGGACGTGCCAATCGATTATCGCGACCGCCCAGACGGCAGCGAATCGAAACTCGACACCTTCGGCGACGGCGCAAAAGTTCTGATGGCAATCGCCTCGCTTTTCAAGGAGAACAAACCAATGGCATTCTTTGGCTGGCTTTCGCTAATTCTTCTCATCGTCGGTTTGCTTTTCGGAATTCCAGTCATTGCGGAATTTGTCACAACGGGTCTCGTACCTCGTTTCCCAACAGCAATCCTTTCCATGGGAATCATAATGTGCGCAGTCGTCTCGCTCTTCGTCGGCATGATCTTAGACAACGTCGCGAAGAACAATCGCCGCGTCTGGGAGCTAGAAGTTATCCGCGTCGAAGAACAAGCCCGCCGCGCCAAACACTCTAACTAACTCCCAATTTTAAATATATTCCCGTTGCGCAACTACGAATCGACCGTAGGGTGTTTTAAATAATTTCGACGTGCACATCACTCATCGTCCCCATTTTGCAGATGCCAATAAAGTGGCAGGGGCGTGTGTTCGCGCAGGCGACTTATGAGAGCGCAGCTCTCATCCGGAGCCAAGCGAATGTGCGGAAACCGTTTTTCGCACTCATCGTCCCCATTGTGCAGTAGCCCCAAGAATCCTTTTTCCTTTGCGCAACTACGAATCGACCGTCGGGGTTTTGAATAATTTCAACCTCCGCACCACTCATCGTCCCCATTTATCAATGGCAAGTTTTAGCTGGCAGCTAACCATTTTTAATTTCACACACATAACTCATCGTCCCCATTGTGCAACGTTGCGAGTTAGTAACGGCAGGGGCGTGTGTTCGCGCAGGCGACTTATGAGAGTGGGGTGAAGTCTGCTCTTTAGGTTTGTTTGAATTTAGCGAGACGTTGCTAGTTGGTAACGGCAGGGGCGTGTGTTCGCGCAGTCGACTTATGAGAGCGAAGCTCTCATCTGGAGACAAGCGAATGCGCGACCTGCCGTTACCGGACGAGGAGCTCGAAGCGCGTATTGTTCGCGGAGGATACGGGACCTCGGAACTTTAAAATCTAAGCCCCGGAGCCAAGCGAATGCTCGCACTGCCGTTACTTTGAAAAATTATTAATTGAAATTGGGATTTGTGAGAAGGTGGTGCGCCCGGAGGGATTCGAACCCCCGACGGTCTGA
>JAUMVS010000402.1 GCA_030530045.1 Phoenicibacter congonensis | reverse complement strand
AGAACGTTGTCGTCAAATAAAAAGCGGACATTCCGCTGAGCAGGGCAGCTAACCATATTATTGACAAGCTCATTTTCCGGCACAAAAACCGCCGAAAGCAAAACCTCCGGCCCTCTGCACTATGCAGCGGGCCGGAGGTTTTTGTTTTTATATCCGGTATATTCAGTTTTTCAGACTGTGCAGAGGGGCGGGGATGCGGCCGCCGCGTGCGATGAACTCCTTTGCGCTGCCGTCATGCAGCGGCATTATCGGAGCCGAGCCCAGAAGGCCGCCGAAGTCTATGCTGTCGCCGACGGTCTTGCCCCTGGCGGGAATTATGCGCACGGCGGTGGTCTTGTTGTTGACCATGCCGATAGCGGCCTCGTCGGCGATTATGGCGGAAATCGTGTCCGCGCCCGTGTCCCCCGGCACGGCGATCATATCAAGGCCGACCGAGCAGACGCAGGTCATCGCTTCGAGTTTGTCGATGCAGAGCATGCCGTCCTCAACGGCGGAAATCATGCCGGCGTCCTCGGACACGGGGATGAACGCGCCGGACAGGCCGCCTACATGGCTGGAAGCCATTACGCCGCCCTTCTTGACAGCGTCGTTGAGCAGCGCGAGCGCGGCGGTGGTGCCGTGCGTACCGCACTTTTCAAGGCCCATGATCTCCAGTATCTCAGCCACGCTGTCGCCGACGGCGGGAGTGGGCGCGAGAGACAGGTCCACCACACCGAAAGGCACGCCGAGGCGGCGCGAGGCCTCCTGCGCGACGAGCTCGCCCATACGGGTAATCTTGAAGGCGGTCTTTTTAATGGTCTCAGCCACGACGTCGAAGCTCTCTCCCCTGCACTGTTTGAGCGCGTGGGCAACGACACCCGGGCCTGACACTCCGACGTTGATGACCGTCTCCGGTTCGCCGACGCCGTGGAAGGCGCCGGCCATGAAGGGGTTATCCTCCACGGCGTTGCCCACGGGGTCGATATCCGCCGTCCTGCGTATGATCCTGCCCATCAGAGCGACGGCGTCCATGTTTATGCCGGCTCTGGTCGAGGCAAGATTGACGCTTGAGCAGACCAGTTCCGTCTCCGTCAGAGCGGTTGGTATGGAGTTGATAAGGCGCAGGTCGCTCTCGGTAAAGCCCTTGTGCGCAAGCGCGGAGAAACCGCCGATAAAGTTCACGCCCGTCTCGTGCGCAGCCCTGTCGAGCGTCAGAGCGACGGGAGTATAGTCCTCCTCCCTGCAGGCGGCGGCGACGAGGGATATCGGGCTTACGGATATGCGCTTATTGACGATGGGTATGCCGAGCTCGCGCTCGATGGAGCAGCCGGTCTCGACCAGCTTGCCGGCACAGCGGCATATCTTGTCGTAGATCTTGCGGCAGCAGGCATCCATATCTTCGCCGGCGCAGTCGAGCAGGCTTATGCCCATGGTGATCGTGCGCACGTCCAGATGCTGCTGATTTATCATTTCTATGGTCTGCAGTATCTCGCTGCTGTTTATCAGATAGCTCATGCCGGCACCTCAGATTCTGTGCATGGCTTCAAAGAT
>JAUMVS010000401.1 GCA_030530045.1 Phoenicibacter congonensis | reverse complement strand
AACAACCGTTACAATATCAAATTTATCAGAATCTTTGAGATACTGTTTAAATTCCGCTATGATATCTTCTGTTTTATAAAATTCCTGACGTTTATTTGTCATTTTATCGGTTCTTCCTAACTGACAGTAGATGCAGGAATAGTTACATGTCTTCTTAGGCAGTGGACTGATACCTAAGGATCTTCCTAGTCTTCTAGATGGGATTGGACCAAATACATATTTAAAATCGCTCATGTTGATATTTCCTTTTCCTATTATTTTTGTATAATTCTTATTATACGTCATGTATACAAAATTTGTCTATATGAATTGTCCTTTGAAAACTCCTGAAATTTGATTTCTACGGGTTTTCTTTCTATAATTCTTGCGTTACAATAGTATAAAATAAACAGGAGGATATTAAGTAAATCAATGAAAAAAGATAAAAACATTCTGGTTGTTATGCCAGTAGAAGACGAACATAAAAAAACATTAGAACAGCATTCTCAAGGCAATAAATTTATATACAGTTCATACGATAATGTAACTCAGGAAATGGTACAGGAAGCAAATGTGATCATTGGAAATGTAGATCCATTTTATCTGCAGGAAGCAAAAAACTTGGAATGGCTGCAGCTTAATTCCGCAGGGGCTGATCCTTATGTAAAAAAAGGCGTACTTCCTGAAGATGTAATACTGACAAATGCCACCGGAGCTTATGGACCAAGCGTTGCAGAACACATGTTAGCAGTCTTATTTTCCCTGCAAAAGAAATTACATCTATACAGAGATAACCAAAATCAATGTGAATGGCAAGACGAAGGAGGTATCATGTCCTTATGCGGAGGAACACTTCTGATCGTGGGACTCGGAGACATCGGGTTATACTTTGCAAGATTAATGAAAAATTTTGACTACCATATCATCGGGATCAAACGAAGACCAGGGCAGGTACCACAAGATATCGATGAGCTCCATACCATGGATGATCTAGATAAATTACTACCCGAAGCAGATGTTGTATTATCTGTACTTCCAGATTCCAAAGCAACACGAAATATCTTCAATAAAGATCGTTTTGAAAAAATGAAAAACACCGCAATCTTACTAAATGCGGGAAGAGGCAGTGCAGTTAATACAGAGGATCTTTGCGACGCATTGATCCAAGGACAGATTTATGGAGCAGGACTGGATGTTACCGATCCAGAACCACTACAGACACAACACAAATTATGGAACATAGAAAATGTGATCATAACTCCACACGTAGCCGGAGATTTCCATCATCCAGCGACTTTATATCGAATTGTAGATATTGTAGCTGGCAATCTGCAAAGGTATCTGGAGGGAGAACAATTGATGAATATTGTTGATACTACGACAGGCTGTAAATTGTGATTTGAATGACGGAAATTATTGGTGGAATATTATAAAAAGAGATCATGTGCCTGCAACCCACTCGCGTTCGGACTCCCACGTAGCTGTACTAAGCTCCTGAATGGTCTAACGACCATCCACTCGCTAAGTGCAGACGTGTCCGTACGGTTGCCG
>JAUMVS010000400.1:1049-1531 GCA_030530045.1 Phoenicibacter congonensis | reverse complement strand
GCTCCGCCTGAGACAATGCAATATCCCCCAGATTCAGATTCACAATAATCGTCACCAGAACCATACTGCTGACGTGACCCAGATTTCTCATTGTAGCCAGCACAGAGGATGCCACTCCGTAGGATTCCTGTTCAACACAGCTCATCACCGCATTGGTATTCGGTGAACTGAACAGGGCAAATCCGCAGCCTGCCACGCACAGAATCACAATAATCAGCCACACAGGGGTGGTAATCCGGATGAATGCCAGCAGCAAAAGACTGACTGCGCACAGCGCCATCCCTGCAGATGCCAGTTTGAACGGAGAAATCCGGTCGGACAATCGCCCCATATACGGCGAAAAGACCGCCATAATCACCGGCTGCGCGATGAGAATCAGCCCTGCCGTCTGAGAGGAAAAGCCTGCCACTACCTGCAAATAAATCGACAGAAGATATCCGATGGCATAGGTTGCTGCGTAGTTCATCAATGCGGCCAGATTG
>JAUMVS010000400.1:0-1039 GCA_030530045.1 Phoenicibacter congonensis | reverse complement strand
GAATAAGAAAGATTTGTCGCAAACAGTCTTACATCCACCAAAGGTGAAACCGCATTTCTCTCCCGGCGAATGAACAGGACTCCAAACAGAATCCCCAGGGGTACCAGCACAAGCGCAAGGGGTTTTTCCGAAAATGCGTTCAATCCATAGATGATGGACAGAATCATGGCTACATACAGGAAATTTCCCCATCGGTCAAAACGGTTCTCCCCATTCTGTACCGCTCTCTCCGGAAGCCGCCGGATTGCCTCAATCATCACAACGATCCCCACCAACCCGGTAACTGCGAAAATGTAACGCCATCCGAGGCAGTGGTTGATAATCCCTCCCAGGACCGGTCCTGCGGAAAGGCCCGTATAGGTGGCCGCCAGCGCATATCCCAACACACGTCCCCTGTCTTTTCCCGGAAATTCGCTGATCAAAACGGCGTGATTGGTGGCAAATATCATGGCTGATCCCATGGCCTGCACCACCCGGGTCATAATCAGGAATCCAAAGGAGAAGGAAAGCGCCGAAGCAAAGGATCCCACAATAAATACCGCGATTCCCGCCACGAGAATTTTCTTCCTGCCGATCATATCGGCAATTCTTCCGAAAGGCACCGAAAATGCCGCCACCGGAAGCATATATGCCGTAACGACCCAACCGATCGCCGCAGCGCCTACCGCAAAATCCTCACTCATGTCCGGAATGGAAAGGTTCGTTGCGCTTCCGATGAAAGTTGTCAGCAGCGATGTCAGTACCGCCACAAATATTGTTGATTTTTGTACCTTACTATAACCCTTTCTTTCTGGCAGATCACCCATTCTGTTTCTTCCTTCTTTCCCGTTTTATCTTGTGAAAATCGCCGGTTCCGCTCTTCTCGTATAGCCCTCTTCCAGTTCATGCTGGTGATAGAGATAACCGGCATCCTCATAGTATTTTGCCTGCATCGGACATTTTTTAATACAGGCGCCGCACTTGATGCAGATTCCGATAAATTCCTTTACGTTTTCCGGGTTAATGGAACCCATCGGGCAAACCCTTGCGCAAAGTCCGC
>JAUMVS010000399.1:621-1535 GCA_030530045.1 Phoenicibacter congonensis | reverse complement strand
AAGTGTGAACAGCAGGGAGCTGTTGCAAAGTAGATGGAGAACATCTAAGATGCAGCAGCTTCTTTTGTGATATACTGGGAACAGTGTACAAATGAGAATGGGAAAGGAGTCGGCCATGAAAAATTTAAGAAAACAGTTACATAACATACCGGAACCTTCCATGCAGGAAAAGAAGACAAAAAAGACTCTGATAGAGTTCCTTCAAAAAGAGACAGATCTGAAGATTGTGGACTGCGGCAGTTGGTTCTATGCCTGGAAGAAGGGGGTGAATAAGACTGCACAGGGAGCAATTGCTTTTCGGGCAGATATGGATGCGGTTAGCCTGGATGGAAAAACCGTTGGACATTTTTGTGGACATGACGGGCATAGTACAATTCTGGCCATGACAGGGAAAAAGTTAACTGGAAAAACTACGGACCGGGATGTATATCTGATCTTCCAACCGGGAGAAGAGACTGGCGAAGGTGGAGCCATTTGCAGTACTTTGATCAAAGAAAAAGGAATTACAGAAGTCTATGGTCTGCACAACATCCCTGGATATGCCCAAGGTGCGATTCTGCTTCGGAAGAATACATTTGCCTGTGCGTCTACAGGACTTCGGATTCATATGACAGGAAGCCCAACTCATGCAGCCTATCCGGAAAATGGAAAGAATCCATCTGAGACACTGGCACGTCTGATTTTGGAGGTAGAAAATATTACCAGAGAATTCCGGAGGCAGGGGAAAATCGTCCGCATGACGGTAATTGGCGTGGAGATTGGCAGTAACAGTTACGGCATGTCTGCGTCAGAGGGAGAAGTGCGCTTTACGATTCGGGCAGAAAAGGAAGCAGAATTTGAGAGTTACCTGAAAGAGATACGTAAGACGTCAGAGGACATGGCGAAGAAAGGTGGATTCACTCTTGAGATGGAAG
>JAUMVS010000399.1:0-611 GCA_030530045.1 Phoenicibacter congonensis | reverse complement strand
TTTCCTGCTACAGAGAATCACGCTAAAGAGGTGGAAAAGGTAAGAAGGGCAGCGCAGAAACTGGGGCTTCAGACAATGGAACTTCCGGAGCCTATGCGCTGGTCTGAAGATTTCGGATATTATCTGAGAGAATGCAAGGGCGCCTTTTTCGGAATGGGAGATGGGGTAGAGCATCCACAGCTGCATACAGCAGAATATGAGTTCCCGGATGAGATCATAGAAGATGCAGTCATGTTGTTTTTCACACTTGCGATAGAGGAAAGAAGTGTATTATCATAAAAAGAGAATGAAAAGGTGAGGAGGAAAAAAATGAATCAAGTTACATTAGGAAAAACAGGCATTACCGTTCCACAGAATGCGTTTGGCGCATTGCCGATTCAGCGTGTCTGTCAGGACTATGCAGTGAAACTGCTGCGCAGAGCTTATGAAGGAGGCATGCGTTTCTTTGACACTGCAAGAGCTTACAGTGACAGTGAGGTCAAAGTAGGAGAAGCCTTTGACGGTATGAGAGAAAAGGTATTTATTGCCACGAAGACCGCGGCTAAGACCCCGGAAGAATTCTGGAAAGATCTGGAAACATCTCTGAAGAATCTGCGTACAGATTATATTGA
>JAUMVS010000398.1 GCA_030530045.1 Phoenicibacter congonensis | reverse complement strand
TGTGGGACCCAGCGGCTGCGGCAAGTCCACCTTTCTGCGCATGGTGGCCGGTCTGGAATCGGCCAGCAGTGGGCACATTTTCTACAGAAACGAGCCGGTGCGCACGCCGCGCCGTGAAGTGGGCATGGTCTTTCAGGAATATTCCCTGCTGCCCTGGCGCACGGTGGAGGACAATGTGTCGCTGGGGCTGGAATTTGCCGGCAGATCACGCGGGGAGCGCCGCAGGGCCGCGCGTGACTATCTGGAGCTGGTGGGTCTTGCCGCCTTTGGCCGGGCCATGCCCTACGAGCTGTCCGGCGGCATGCGTCAGCGGGTGGCCATTGCCCGCGCGCTGGCCAATGAGCCGGATGTGCTGCTCATGGATGAACCCTTTGGCGCGCTGGACGCGCATACGCGCATTCTTCTGCAACGGGAGCTGCTGCGCATCTGGCAGAAGCACCGGACCACCATCCTCTTTGTGACCCACGGCGTGGATGAGGCCGTGTATCTGGCGGACCGCGTGGTGGTCATGTCCGCGCGCCCCGGCGAGGTGCGGGCCGTCATTCCCGTGGACCTGGCCCGGCCCCGGGATCGGGGCGACCCGGCCTATGCCCGCCTGACGGCATCCATCCTGGATATGCTTGACGCGGGTAATCAGATGCGTCCGGCAGAAGCAGACGCGGCAGCGCAGTGCAGGGAGGCATGAGCATGGCAGTAGCAGGTGTGGATGTGGGGTCTGTGGCGGCCAAGGCCGTTATCTGGGATGCCCGGGCCGGCAGGATGCTGGGGCGGGCCGTGCTGCCCACGGGCTGGAATGCGCGCGAAGCCGGCGAAAGCGTGTTGCAGGCTGCCTGCGAGCAGGCCGGTCTGTCCCGCAGCAGCCTGACCCGCGTGGTGGGAACGGGCTATGGGCGCATTTCCCTGCCCTTTGCGGACCGGGTGGTGACGGAGATTTCCTGCCATGCCAGGGGCGCCTGCCAGCTTTTTCCCGCCACGGGCGTGGTGCTGGACATTGGCGGTCAGGACAGCAAGGTCATTGCCGTGGAGCAGGGGGCTGTGCAGGATTTTGTCATGAATGACAAATGCGCGGCCGGTACCGGGCGTTTTTTGCAGGTGCTTTCCGGCATTCTGGACATGGATCTGCCGGCACTGGGGCGCGCAGCCGAGCGGGGCAGGCCGGTGCCCATTTCCAGCATGTGCGCGGTCTTCGCCGAAACGGAAATCATCGGCCTGCTGGCCCAGGGCACCGCGCCGGAAGATATTGCGGCAGGGGTTTTTCTGTCCATTGCGCGTCGCATGCGTGGCCTGGCGGCGCGCATTCCCCTGCGGGGGGAATGTACCTTTACGGGGGGGCTGGCCATCAGCCCGGCCTTCAGCCGCCTGCTGGCGGAAGAACTGGGCGTGGCCGTCAATGTGCCCCCTGATCCCCAGATTGTGGGCGCCCTGGGGGCCGCCCTGGTGGCGGCCGGTTAGGACGCCCGCACGTGCCCTGCGGGAAAAGGGCCGCAGGAGGATTGCCGGGGGCCGCCCGCGGTGCCGGACGGGCGTGGCCGTTCC
>JAUMVS010000055.1 GCA_030530045.1 Phoenicibacter congonensis | reverse complement strand
CGAATGCGCGGCAGCCGCTAATCGCCGTCGACTCATCGTCCCCATTGTGCATTTATGTTCCGCTTCTCTGACGAGAAGCGGAAGCCTCAACGCTGCAAACGAACCTGAACTGCAGCTTTGGCCTGCAAAAGAATTTCGCAGCACGAAGGCTAGCGAAATTCTTTTTCGACCAAATCTGCTAGCCCAGTTTCGTTTTCGCTCACGCTTTGTCAACCTAGAAGTAAGCTATCCTCTTCGTCGTGCAGTTGAAAAATGTTCATCGGGAAGCAGCATATTACGAAAAAAATTGAATTTGTGTATAATGCTCTAGGTCGAAAAGGCGGGCGTGCTTTTTAAGATCTTGCGAATCGGCTTTCAGCCTGCAGCATGCGCCAGTTTGCCTTTAATAAATAAAGGATAGGTAAATATATGAACAAAAAAACACCGATAGTGTTATTGGTAGTGCTTTATTCCAGTGCTTTTATTGCTGGATTCAACGAGAACCTCGTGAACATGGCTCTCGTTTCAATTATGAACGAGTTCGCAATCGATGCGATTGCCGCTCAATGGCTCGTTACGGGCTACATGATTGTCGCGACAGTTGCGGTCATGTGCATGGCATTTCTCTATCGCCGCTTCCAGTTGCGTCAACTTTTCTTTGCGGCGGCAGGCTTCAGCTTTGTCGGCACAGTCATGGGTCTTTTCTCTCCAACATTTGAATTCCTGATGGTCGCTCGACTTGTCCAGGCTGTTGGCTCAGGCATCTTTATCCCGCTCATGATGAACACAATTCTTGTGGTCACGCCGAAGAACAAGCTGGGTCAGTTTCTTTCAATCGGCGGATGCATGATCACTTTTGGTCCTGCATTTGCGCCAGTTGTTTGCGGCGGAGTTGTTTCGGCGCTCGGTTGGCGCTACATCTTTGCGCTGCCTGCAATCGTTCTTCTCGTCATCAGCATCGTTGCGTTCTTCGCAGTGAAAAATCTTGAAACCTCTGATGCAAAGCTCGATTTCCTCTCAGTAATCATTGCAACTCTCATGCTTTTCACACTCAGCTTTGGCCTGGCAGAGGTCATGGTTGACTGGAAGATTGGCGTGCCTTCTCTCATCGCTTTTGTTGTCGTGACCGCTTGGTTCGTGATTCGTCAGTTTAGGCTTGAAAATCCTCTCATTAACCTCGAACCAATGAAGTCAATTCTTTTCTGGCCTTCTATTCTCATGACATCAGTTGCGATGATCGGCACGTTTTCATGCAGTGTTTTGCTCCCTCAATATTTCGAGGCAGCATGCGGAATGGAGGCATTCCTAGCTGGTCTTTTGCTGCTCGTTCCAGTGCTTTGCAACTGTGGTGCAACCCTTGTTGCTGGTCGCATTATGGACAAGCACGGCGAGTGGCCACTGCTGCCAGCTGGTTACGCAGTCATCGTTGCTGGATTTATTCTGCTTGCAATTTTTTCTTCATCGCTCTCGCTTGTGCTCGTATTCATTGCAGCAATCGCGGTTTTCGCAGGCACAGGACTCATTTTCTCGCCATCACAAACGTCGGGCTTGAAGACTCTCACTCCTGAGCAGAACCCTCATGGCGTCGCTCTCACCACGACGTTCGTTCAAATCGCTGCTTGCATTGGACCTTCGCTCTACACCGGCCTCATGACTTTTGGGCAGAACAATTCGGCCTATGTATCCACAAATTCGCAGCTTGCTTTGGCGGAAGGCTTCGGAATTGCAATGACAGTTGCTGCTGCGATTGCATTTATTGGTTTTGCTGATGCTTTCATTTATTCACTTGCTGCGAAAAAGCGTTACGCTCAGCCACGCAAAGCTGCTGCTACAGAAGCAGAAGAGGTGCCAGTTTTGAGCAAACTCATCGAAACTGTTCCTTGGGTGGTCAACGAGAAAGCAAGTGTTCGCGAAGCAATGCAACTCATGGTTGAAAAAGAAATTGGCGGCCTTCCAATCGTTAACGGCAAAGACGAGGTCACTGGCTTTGTTTCTGATGGAGACATCATGCGCTACATCGCAGAACAGCAGGGTTCCACGTTTACTGGTCCCTATGCTCTTCTTCAAATGGCAAACAATCAAACACTCGACCAGAAAATCAAAGAGCTGCTTGGTCTCGAAGTTTCGGTTATTGCGACTGAAAAAGTTGTGACGCTCGATGAGGGAGCAACTTTGGAAGAGGCTTGCAATCTGCTTTCCGATTCACGCCTGAAGAAGGTGCCGGTTCTCAGTGGTGCAAAAATTGTTGGTACACTCAACAGAAGTGCGATTTTGCGCTACATTATGGAAAAAAGTTTGCTGGCAGAAGCTGTTAAATAGAGCTTTTTCGGATTAAATTGCGTGAAATTATTTGGCGGTTAGTGGGTGTTTTTGAGCCATGCTGACTTTGCGGGGCAGCTTGATTTTGCATTTGCCAGTTTTCTTGAAAGCATAAATTGCACGCTTTGTTTCGCCGTCACTCAATGTGAATTCGCGCTTGCTTTCAAGCGAGAGACCCAGCGTGTCGAGAAGCGAAATGCCCCATTCTTCCTCTTCAGCATCAATTTGAGATTTCAGCGCAATAAATACGCCACCTTTTTTCAGAAGCGGAGTTGCGAGCTCGAGAAGGGAAGGCAGAGACGAAAGCGCACGCGCAGTAACAACCGCATATTCCCCGCGATGCTTTGCCGTGAAATCTTCGATGCGCTCAGCAAAACCTTTAAAAGTCGCGTAGTTTTGAATTTCGGCTGAGTCGTTAGCCGTCATTTCAACGATGAAGTCATCTTTTGGCGGGTAAAGAATGTCCATGATGACTTTGATTTTTTTAGCTCGCGAGTCAACGAGGTGAGTTTCGCGCTCGGTTGCCATTCCCAGGATTACGCCTGGAAAGCCGCCACCGCAACCAAGGTCACAGTATTTTCCCGCAGGTGCAGCATTCATTTCTGGCAGAGCTGCGAGCGAATCTTCAAGATGTAAAAGCGAAGCTTCGTCATAATTGGTAATCGACGTGAGATTTATGTGCTCGTTAATCGTAAGAATTTTGATCAGGTAGCTCAGCGCACAATAGCCCTTTTGAAGGCCAATGGCGTCGACAATTGTCTGGAAATTTTTTGGTTCGCGATACATGCTTAGAAATTATATCGAGTTTAAGTCCGCTAATATTAGAAGGGATGAAAGCGGGCTTAAACACAAAACCAAAAACAAAGCGCATAGGCGTCATCGACACCGGCTCAAACACGGTGCGACTTGCCGTTTTTGATTGCGACCTTTCCGACCGCTCGAAATTCAAAGAACCCATCGATGTGAAGGCTGTAGCTGGCCTTTCGAACTATGTTCAAGACGGAATTTTCACTCAGCGAGGCGTAGAGAAAGCATCTCGCACGCTGTCCCGCCACATCGATCGTGCAGAAAATCTCAATTGCGACGAAATTTATGTCTTTGCAACCGCTGTGCTTCGAAACGCCTCAAATTCCGAGCAAGCTGTGCATGCGATTGAGAAAAGGATTGGGCATAAAATCGACCTTCTTTCTGGCTTTGACGAGGCAAGGCTTGGCTGCCAAGGTGCTTTTGCTGATGGTGATGACAAGGAAGGCACGCTAATCGACCTGGGTGGCGGTTCATGCGAGGTCACTTGTTTTGGTGAGACTTCTGTGTTTTCGCAAAGTCTGAAACTTGGTTGCATCTCTACCTATTCCGAATTCGTGAACTGCCTTTTTCCAACCGAGGAAGAATGCAGAGCAATTCGATTTGCAGCGCAAGATGCAATTCGCTCTTTGAACTGCGACCTTTCAAAAACCAAACAATTGTTTGGAATTGGCGGAAGTGTTCGCGCAATTGCTCGATTGACTCGCGAGATGAAGTGCCTAGAAAAAACGCCGAAGCACATTTGGGCAACTGATGTTCAAGATGCCGTTGAGCTTTTGGAGTCGCATCCCGACCTTTTTGCGCATGCCGCAGTTCGCGCCGTTCCGGAGCGCTTGCACTCGGTCGTGCCTGGTTGCTTGATTATTGGTGAATTGATTTCTGCTTGCGGGGTCGAGGAGCTAGATATAAAAAAAGGCGGCCTTCGCGAAGGCTACCTTCTTTCAAAACTTTAATTATCTAAAAGCTGCTTTTAAGCTTCAGCTTTTGCGTTTTCTTTCACAATCTTTTTGATGACGTTGAAAGATTTGTCGCTGATGACGTGTTCGATGCGGCAAGCGTCTTCTTCCGCAGTTTTTTCGTCGATGCCAATGCCAATCATGAATTTCGTGAGAACTGTGTGACGCTCGTAGATTTTTTTCGCGATTTTTTCGCCCTCTTTTGTGAGATTCAAATTGCCTGTGCGCTCGACCTCGAGATAGCCATCGTTTTTCAGAATTTTGACCGCGCGGCTGACGCTCGCCTTGCTGAAATTCATGTGTTCAGCGACGTCAATTGAGCGGACAATTTTCAACTCTCCCTGCAAACGAAGGATAGTTTCGAGATACATTTCGCCAGATTCTTGCAGTGCCATAATCTACCTTCCCCGTTAACTTGAGTTGATTTTATCACAACTCAGATTAGCGGCTGCTAACCGTTTTTAGAAACTCAGATTAGCCAGTGCTAACTGATTTATTTAATAATCGGTGAATTATAATTATCAAGTATTACAGGCATAACTAGTTGAATTTGCGAGGTGCAAATGTCTCTTTCAACGATTATTCTGGCCGCTGGAGCAGGCACCAGAATGAAGTCTAAAAAGCCGAAAGTTGCTCACGAAATTTTCGGAAAACCCCTTGTTAGATATGCAATTGATTCAGCCAAAGGCGCAGGTGCAGAACGCATCGTGTGCGTTGTTGGCTTCGAGCGCGAGCAAATTGAGCCTCTTTGCGAGGGCTGCGACACCTGCGTGCAGGAAAATCGCCTTGGTACTGGCGATGCTGTTAATGCGGCTCGCGAACTTTTTGAAGGCGCGACGGGTTCTGTCATCGTGACCTATGCCGATTGTCCACTTGTCACTCCTGAGACTTTGAAAAAACTCGTCGAAGCTCGCGAGAGTTCTAATTCCGCAGTTTCAGTTTTGACGACAGAATTCGACGACCCAACTGGTTACGGAAGAATCGTTCGCGACGAAAGCGGCAACATTGTTCGCAATGTTGAAGAGAAAGATTGCACCGACGAGCAGCGCAAAATCAAGGAATGCAACACCGGTTTTTATTGCTTCGATGTTGAGACTTTGTTCGATGCGCTCTCGAAAGTTACAAATGATAATGCGCAGGGCGAATATTACTTGACAGACACGCTTGAGATTTTGAGCAACGAAGGCAAGAAGGTTACTTCTGTTTCTGCAGAAGACAAAACGGAATTGCTTGGCGTAAACTCTCGAGTTCAGCTTTCTGAAGCTACAAAAATCATGCAGCACAGAATCAACAAAAAACACATGGAAGCAGGCGTAACAATGTGGGACGAAGCTTCCACAATCATTGGTCCTGATGTCGAGATTGCTTCCGACGTTGAAATTTGGCCAAACACGATGCTGCTCGGCACCACAAAAATTGGCGGGGATAGCGTTGTTGGACCAAACACTCGCCTCACGAACACCGAGGTCGGGCAAGGTTGCCGCGTTGATGAGACAATTGCGGTTGACTCGTTTATCGACGACGGAGCCACCACTGGACCTCGCTGCTACCTGCGCCCAGGCGCTCACCTTTGCAAGAATTCCAAGGCTGGCACTTGCGTTGAAATCAAGAAATCGACCGTTGGCGAAGGCAGCAAAGTGCCTCATCTTTCCTACATCGGTGACACGACGATTGGCACTGGCGTAAACCTTGGAGCAGGCACAATCACTTGCAACTACGACGGAGTTAACAAGCATAAGACTGAGATTGGCAACGACACATTCGTTGGCTCATCGACAATGCTTGTGGCCCCTGTCAAGCTCGGCGACAACGTGGTCGTAGCTGCAGGTTCTGTAATTACTGAAGAAGTTCCTGACGATTCTCTTGCGTTTGGTCGCGCAAGACAAACTAATAAAGTCGACAGATTTAAGGAATAGGAGAGTTTCGCAATGACTGAAATGAAAAAGACCATGGGGATTTTCTCGGGTTCTGTTTACCCAGAGCTTGCGGAGGAAATCGCAAGGAACCTTGGCGTTGAGCTCGGAAATGTGAAGCTCGAAAAATTTGCTAATGGCGAGATTTATGCGCGCTACCTCGAGAGCATTCGCGGCACCGACGTGTTTATCGTTCAATCGGTTGCTGGCGCACACATCAATGACGCGCTCATGGAACTTTTGATTATGGCCGACGCTGCTAAGCGTGCTTCTGCTCGCACAGTGACTGCTGTTGTTACTCATTATGGTTACGCTCGTCAGGACAGAAAAGCTGCAGCTCGTGAGCCAATCACTGCGAAGCTCGTAGCCGACCTCATGACTGCTTCGGGCATCCAGCGCGTTATGACAATCGACCTGCACCAGAACCAAATTCAGGGCTTCTTCAACTTCCCAGTTGATCACCTGACAGGCCTGCCAATTCTCGTTGATTACTTCAAGGCAAAGGGCTTTAGCGACGACGAGCAAATTTGCATCGTTTCCCCTGATGTTGGTCGCGCGAAGGCTGCGAAGAAATTTTGCGACATGATGGATGCTGACCTCGCGATTATGCATAAAGGTCGCCCTGGTCACAACAAGGCAGAAATCACCGCACTCATCGGCGATGTTAAGGACAAAATTTGCATCATCAACGACGACATGATTGACACTGCTGGCACGATTGTTGCCGCTTCTGAAACCCTCAAGGCAAAGGGCGCAAAGGAAATTTACATTTGCTGCACACATCCTGTTCTTTCGGGCCCTGCTTTCGAGCGCCTCGAGAATTCGCCTGTCAAAGAGGTCGTTTGCTGCAACACAATTCCTGTTCCAGAAGAGAAGCTCACAGGCAAAATCAAGCTCGTTTCTGTTGCTCCGCTTTTTGCTCGCGCTATCAGCAATGTTTACAATAACGGCAGCGTGTCAACGCTTTTCGACCCTGACTTCGCACTCTAGGGCAGCGATTTTCAAACGCTTTTGATGAACAAGAAAACAATAGATTTTTTGATTGTGGGGCTCGGTAATCCGGGCCCTGAATATGAGCACACGCTTCACAACGTGGGCTTTGATGTTGTCGACAAAATTGCGGATGATTTGCGTGTCAACTATTGGAAGGACGGCTGCGGAGCGCTCTATGCTGAAGCAAAAACTGCAGAAGGCGCAGAAGTTGTGCTCGCAAAGCCGCAATCGTTCATGAACACTTCCGGCGGGCCTGTGTCGAGCCTTTTAAAGGAATATCGCCTGACGGTCAAAAACTTGATTGTTATTCATGACGATTTAGACCTTGACCCTGGCAGAATTCGCATTAAAGTCGGCGGTTCTGCTGGCGGGCATAACGGCATCAAGTCAATCATTAATAAATGTGGCGACCAGAATTTCATCCACGTAAAAGTTGGCATTGGGCATCCTCCTGGGAGAAAGACTGTGGTTGATTGGGTGCTGTCGCTTCCGCTTAAAGCTAATGCGGAAGACATGTCCTTTGGGCTTGAACATGCCAAGGACGCAGCACTGGCTCTAACGCACGAAACCGTCCAAAACGTGCAAAACAAATTCAACTGACGATTTAAACGTGAAAGAGAAGTTTTTTACAATTGACGGGCTTGTAGCGGGCGAAATAGTCGAGAAGAAGTCTCGCTTTATCGCGCAAATTTGTCATGTGGAGTCGGAGGATGAGGCGCTGACTTTCATCGCTGACGTTAAGAAGGAGCACATTCAGGCTCGACATAATGTTTACGCCTACATCGTCGGCGCGCAAAGTTCTGCAACTCAGCGAATTCGTTTCACTGACGACGGTGAGCCTTCGCAAACGGCTGGCAAGCCGACTCTCGAAACTCTTCAGCATGCAAGTCTTTGCAATGTAGCCTGCGTTGTCACGCGTTATTTTGGCGGCACGCTTCTTGGGACTGGCGGTCTTGTTCGCGCCTATTCCGGAGCAGTAAAAGCTGCAATCGAAAATGCGCAAGCAGAAGGTCTCTATCATGAAGTCGTTGAATATGACGAAAAAGTTGAGACCTGCTCATATTCTGCCTTTGAACAACTCAAACGCATAATCGAACAGCAAAACGGAATAATTCTTAACGTCGACTACGCCGAAGAAGTCACCGTGCAATTCAAAGTGCCAAAAGCATAAATCGCAGCGTGCACAATGGGGACGATGAGCTGTGTGCGATGAGTTGTATGCGGTGGATGTTGCAGGTGTGCGAAAATTAGGGAATGAGTGAAAAAGTTGAAATATTGCGCATGGCCTACGGAAAAGGGGCTGTTGCGAAGCTGGCTTCCGGCAAAACCGTTTTTGTTCGAGGAGGCGTTCCTGGTGAGGCCTGCGAGATCGAGATTACGCAGGATCATGAGCGTTTCGCGGAAGCAAAAATTATCAGCCGCGAAGTGAAGGCAGACCAAATCATGGGTGCTGACTGGGCAGACCTTGATTATTCTGCGCAACTTGATTGGAAAAAGAACTGCGTCCGTGATGCTTTGATTAGAAATGCAAAGTTTGATGCGGAAGTTGTCGATAGCGTTTTGCAGGACACTGTTGCATCCCCAAACGAGTGGAATTATCGCAACAAAATCGAGCTGAACTGGAAAAACGGCAAGCTCGGAATGATGGATGAAGGCACCAATCATTTTGTACAAGTTTCTGAATTTCCGCTGGCACACAAGGAGATTTCAAAGGCGCCTAAGGCGCTTGCAGGTTCGTTGAAGTTTGCGCTTCGTGGTGAGGATTGCGGAATTTTCCGCGTCGGAATTCGTCATAGTGAGCGCACTGGCGACATCCAAGTGGCGATTTGGACAACGCCTGGCTGGTTTCCGCGTCACGAAGTCGCGAAGGTTATCGAAGACGCGACAGGCGCAAATTCGATTATTCGCATAATTGCTGACGCAGGCAAAACTCGCAAGATTAAGCAAGTAGAGGTTCTTCAGGGGAATCCAACATGGTCGGAAAAGCTGAATGGTTTTGACTATTCAATTTCTGCACCGTCGTTCTTCCAGGTTAACAGTTCCCAGGCTGAGGTTCTGCAAAAGCTCGTTCTTGATGCGCTTGCGCCAACGCGCAATGGGGACGATGAGTTATTTGCAAGCATCAAAAAGTCCTGCGTATGCCATGAAAATGCTGCATTGCACAACGGGGACGATGAGTTAATTGCTGACCTTTATTGTGGGGCTGGAACGTTTACTCTTCCGCTGGCGAAAGCTGGTTTTGATGTTATTGGGGTTGAACTCGCCGGTTCGTCTACAAAAGATCTTGCTAGGAACTTGAACGACAACAGACTTGATGCTGATGTGATTTGTGACGAGGTTGAGCGTGCTTTACCAAAGATGCCTCGCTTTGACGCGTGCGTTGTTGACCCGCCGAAATGCGGGTTGAACAAGGGTGTCGTAAAGCAGCTGATTAAACGAGCGCCACGCAAAATCGTCTACGTTTCGTGTGACCCAATGACGCTTTCCCGCGATT
>JAUMVS010000397.1 GCA_030530045.1 Phoenicibacter congonensis | reverse complement strand
CAGGACATTGAATATCCTGCCCAGTGTCTCACGTCCTACCGGAACGCTTATCGGCTTGCCTGTATCGACCGCTTCGGAGTCTCTCTTCAGACCGTCTGTCGAAGACATTGCGATGCATCTTGCGGTGCTGTCTCCTATATGCTGGGCAACTTCGACCACGAGACGTCTTTCGCCTATCATGATCTCAAGAGCATTGTTGATCGGAGGCAGGTGCCCTTCAGCAAACCTTACGTCCACGACAGGACCCATTACCTGCGCGACCATTCCGATATTTCTGTCCATTACGAACCTCCTACTTTCCCGCACCGGCTACGATCTCAGTGATCTCCTGAGTGATCGCACCCTGACGGGCTCTGTTATATTCAAGCGTCAGATCATCGATCATCTGCTGCGCATTCTTTTTAGCACTGTCCATCGCCATTCTTCTTGCAGCAACCTCACACGCAAAACTCTCTTTTACGAGCGCATAAAGTTTGGCTGCAAAGTTTTTCAATACGATATTTCCGAACAGTTCATCAGGTGACGGTTCGAAAACACCCGTATCCACACATCTTTCAGTTCCTCTCTGCATCGGGAGGATCCAGAAAACATCCGGCTCCTGGCTGATTATCGATACGTATCTGTTATATACGATACCGACACGGTCGATCCTGCCGGCAAGGAAATCCTCGCAGCAAAGCTTGGCTTCAGATTCGGCCTCCTCGTATGTGTAATATTCTGAAGACTGATATGCGGGTTCCTCATCACCGTTAAGGTTTTCTTCAGTCTCAGGAGAGTATCTTGCGAAAGCCCTTTTTCCAACGGGATGGATCTCAACATATTCCATGTCCCTTACGGTCCTGAATATGTTGGCGTTGTACCCTCCGCAAAGCCCTCTGTCGCCTGCTATTACTATAAGTCTTGTAACACTCTTTTGAGGGACTGAGCCTTCTTCGGTATCTTCTTCAGCCTTGGGACGGTTAATGCCGAAATAAGGACTCTTGCTGCATTCAGGACAGGCGGCAAGTCTCTTGGTCACATCGGATATGGCCTCAGAATATTCACGGCCGGCAGCCATGGCATCGTATGCACGCTTTATCTTGGATGAAGCGATAAGACCCATTGCACCCGTAAGATGCAAAGTGGAGCCAAAACTCTTGATCCTTGTCCTTAATGACTTTATATCCTTGCTCATATGTTATTTCTTGTTCATCCTTTTAAGGACACCCTTAAGTTCCTCTTCGTCTTCTTCAGTCCAGGAGCCCTTGCTGATCCTTACCATCCAGTCTTTATGCTCGTGATCGAGCTTCTCATAAAGCCTTGCCTGATAATCCTTGATATCACCAAGTGCCACGTCATTGAGATAACCGTTGATAACCGCATAGATTATTCCTACCTGGCCTCCGACCGGAACCGGAGCATTACGGTCCTGCTTTAAAACTTCCACGATACGCTCACCCAAATGGAGTCTTGCACGTGTATCTGCATCCAGATCCGAACCGAACTGTGCGAAGGCCTGGAGCTCACGGTACTGTGAGTACAAAAGCTTTAATTCGCCGGAA
>JAUMVS010000396.1 GCA_030530045.1 Phoenicibacter congonensis | reverse complement strand
GAATGTGGAAATAAAACCTTGTAGTAGAAATGGCATTATTTTATAATAAAAGAATAACTTGAAATGAGTCCAGTTAAGGAGAAGTTCGTATGGGAAATTATCTAAATCCAGGAAATGAAAAGTTTAGAAGAATTAATTGATCGTGTAAAGAAGCTTGTGATGAGAGATTTACTAAAAGACAAGGTATGTATTTATCTATCTTACATGACAGGAATTTTACCGATTAAGAAATATGGAACGCATTCGGCACTGAATATGTTTGATGAATTTTCCATGATCGGTTGTAAATAGTATGAGATTTCAGAAGATATCAAATTACTGGAATCAGACAGAGACTTTTGAGGCATTACAAGTTTATATAGATATGAACTTTGAACATTTAAAAGATGATGTGCTGACATTATTGATTCATCTTGGATATCTTGCATATGACGATAAGACAAAAACAGTAAAGATACCCAATAGTGAGATTCGGGCAGAGAAAAACAGGTAAAAGGAATCAGGGAGGTATAATAATATGGGCAGATTTGTTAATCCAGATAATAGTGCGTTTCAAGCAGCACTAAATTCCAGAATTTATGTAGATAAAACAGGATTGATCGAATGTATGAATGAAGTTCTGGATTCTACAGATGCGTATATTTGTAATAGCCGCCCAAGGCGTTTTGGAAAATCATATGCAGCGAATATGCTTGCGGCATATTACAGCAAAGGAGCCGAATCAGAAAAGATGTTTGCTGATCTTGAGATAGGAAGATCAGAAGATTTTAAGAAACATTTGAATCAATATGATGTGATTCATATTGATGTACAATGGTTTTTGATAAACTGCGAAGATGCGGATAATGTTGTGCCATATATCACAAGAGTTGTGCTGGATGAATTGCGTGAAGTTTATCCAGAGATTTTACGTCAAGAAGTGGTATCTTTGCCAGATGCTCTTTCTCTGGTTAAGGATAAGACAGGACAGAAATTTATCATTATCATTGATGAATGGGATGTGCTGATCAGAGATGAATCAGCAAATAAAAAAGTGCAGGACGAATATATCCGATTCCTAAGAGGTATGTTTAAGGGAACAGAACCAACAAAATATATACAACTTGCTTATTTGACAGGCATCTTGCCGATCAAGAAAGAAAAAACACAATCAGCACTTAACAATTTCCGGGAATATTCAATGCTTAGTGCAGGATGCTTGGCTTCTTATATTGGTTTTACAGAAGATGAAGTAAAAGAACTTTGTAAAACATATAAAAAAGATTTTACAGAGGTAAAACGTTGGTATGATGGATATCAGTTAGGAAAATATCATGTCTATAATCCCAATGCAGTTGTAAGTCTGATGGCAGATGGAAATTTCCAGAGTTATTGGTCAGGAACCGCTTCCTATGATTCGATTGTTCCATTGATCAATATGGATTTTGATGGATTGAAGACTTCGATTATTGAAATGTTATCTGGGGCATCTGTTGAAGTGGATGTTGGTTCGTTTCAAAATGATATTGCGCATATCGTAAATAAGGATGATGTCTTTACTTA
>JAUMVS010000395.1 GCA_030530045.1 Phoenicibacter congonensis | reverse complement strand
AGAGGGCAAAGTGTGTATCATTCGTACCCTCAGCACCGACCCGGCGGATTTTCTTGACCCCCGGTTTCAACCCGGCAATATTGTTTTGGCAAAAAAACTATAGAAATCATAATTTTGGGTGGTATTCCTCTTTCTGACATGATATAATATTTAGAATGGATTTTTAGCGTAAAAATCTAACAACAACACAAAAGGAGGAACTACCACTATGGGTTGGTTTGAAGGTATTCTACTCGGCATTATTCAGGGGCTTACCGAATTTCTGCCGGTTTCCAGCTCGGGACACCTTACCATTGTCAGTTACTTTTTAAACGCAAAGGATGCAGGCTTAACCTTTGATATCCTACTGCACTTTGCAACTCTGATTTCCGTTATCATCTGCTACCGCAAAGATCTCTGGGAACTGATCAAACATCCTTTTCAAAAATACGTAGGATTGATCATTATTGCATCGATTCCCGCCGGAATCGCCGGCGTCTTTTTCGGCGATTTCTTCGAATCGCTGTTTGAATCCATCTGGGTTCCCACCATTGCCCTTTTTGTCACAGCAACCCTGCTGTTTATCGCAGACCGTTTTCGCGGGAATAAACAAGGGAATGAAATGACCGTATGGATGGCATTTCTTATCGGTATGATGCAAATGGTTGCCATTTGCCCCGGTCTTTCCAGATCCGGTTCCACTATTTTTATGGCCTTACTTTTAGGACTTTCCAGAACGGAAGCCGCCAAATTTTCCTTTATCATGTCCATTCCCGTCGTTCTCGGCTCTTTCCTTTTAGAATGTGTCGATATTTTCAGTGCAGGCAGTACCTTTACTTTAAGCCCGGTTTACCTCGGTGCCGCATTGGCTGCCGGTATTTCCGGTATCCTCGCCATCAAGCTTGTGGTATCTCTGCTGAACAAAGGCCGCCTTCGCTACTTTGGTTATTATTGCGTCGGCGCCGGGATGCTGACTGCATTGCTTTTACTTTTGGGATTATAAAACAAATTTAATTTGTTCATAGAAAACAGCTTTCGTTACCCGCTTTTCAACAGCGGGAAACGAAAGCTGTTTTTATTGCCTGAATTTAATAATAAGAAGGATCTAAGAACTTTTCAAAAAGGCTTTTACCATCTTCAAAAAGAATGCCCGAGGCCTTTGCGCTGTCTTCATCATGAATAACAGACCGATCCAGCTTGTGATGACGGCTATCAAAAATCACAAAGGGAATTGGCTCTCTACTGTGGGTACGCAGTTCTAATGGAGTTGCGTGGTCCGGAGAAACAATGATGCGATAATCTTCTCCCATATCCTTGCAAGCGGAAAGTACCGCAGGAATCAATTCCTGATCAATCCGTTCAATAGCCTTGACCTTCATATCTGCTTTTCCTTGATGACTGCTTTCATCCGGAGCTTCTACGTGTACAAAAATAAATTCCCCGCCGCCCTTCAAATAGGCCGCCGCAAGATCACCTTTGCCCCGAAAATCCGTTTCTACACCGCCGGTGGCAGAAGCTAAATAACAGATATCCATACCGGCGCTGATACCGATACCTCGAATCA
>JAUMVS010000394.1 GCA_030530045.1 Phoenicibacter congonensis | reverse complement strand
CAAATGGTGACGGAGATAAATTTTCGGACCTGCAAATGGTGACGGAGATAAATGTCGACGATGATAAAACCGCAGGTGGAGCGGTTATGCAAAATAGTGACGGAGATAAATTACTGTCGCTGCAAATGGTGACGGAGATAAATTTTTAAAGGAAGACCGGAAGGCAAAAATGATTGACATTACAAAAAAGGGCGAGGCATTAAAGGCCGCAAAAAACGGCGATTTTGACTGCCTCCCAATTTTGCAACCAGAAATTGAATGCGCGTCGCGCGCGCGCATCCGCGCAATTCAACTCGAAAAACTCATTGCGCAGGTCGAGTGGACCTATTCGCATGTTGCCTGGTATCGCGAAAAAATGGACGTGGCTGGCGTCTCCCCTTCCGACATAAAAACACTCGAAGATGTGCGCAAGCTTCCTTTCACCGACAAAAATGCGTTGCGCGAAACGTTCCCTTACGGGCTTTTTGCTGTTCCGCTGAACGAGGTTCGCGAACTTCACGCTTCATCGGGCACGACCGGCAAGCCGATTGTCGTTGGCTACACCGACGACGACATGAACGTGTGGAGCGAGTGCATCATGCGCCTTGTGCAGATGGCGGGCGTTGTGCCGAGCGACCGCGTGCAGATGGCGTTTGGCTACGGCATGTTCACCGGCGGGTTTGGCCTGCACTACGGTCTGCAGCGCCTCGGTTGCATGATGATTCCGGCGGGGTCGGGCAACACCGAGCGCCAAATTCAGATGATTGAGGACTACGGCACGACTGTGCTTGTGGCGACGCCTTCCTACGCGATGCACATTTGCGAAGTCGGCGAAAAGTTGGGATTTGACTGGGAAAAGTCGACGCTGCGCGTTGGACTTTTCGGCGGCGAGCCTTGCCCTCCAGGCCTCAAGGCCGAAATCGAGTCGCGCATGCACATTGTTTGTACCGACAACTATGGCCTCACGGAAGTGATGGGTCCTGGCGTTTCAGGAGAATGCCTGGCAGAGCGCGACATGCAGCACATCGCCGAGGATCATTTCCTTTGGGAAGTTGTCAATCCGGAAACTGGCGAGCCAGTGCCTGACGGCGAAGTTGGCGAGCTCGTTTTGACACCGCTCGACAAGCAGGCTATTCCAGTTTTACGCTACAGAACACACGATTTGACGCGCGTAGTTTGCGAGAAATGCGCGTGCGGACGCACAACTGCACGCATGCAAAAAGTGCGCTCACGCTGCGACGATATGCTCATTATTCGCGGAACAAATGTCTTCCCAAGCCAGGTCGAAGACGTTCTTTCGGGCATCAAGGGAGTCACGCCACACTATCGAATTGTCGTTGATAATGAAACTGGCCTCGACCGCATGACGGTCTACACCGAACTCAAGCCTGAGGCTTTCAGCGACTCATTTAAAGAGATGGACGCGTTCCGCAAGACAATCGAGAAAAACCTCAAGAGTGTTTTGCTAGTAAAAGCCAACGTCAAGCTTGTCGAGCCAGGCGGAATCGAGCGCAGCATCGGCAAGTCGCACCACGTCGAGGATCAACGCAAATAACTTCCCGCAA
>JAUMVS010000393.1 GCA_030530045.1 Phoenicibacter congonensis | reverse complement strand
CCTTCGGCAACCCCGACCACATCGCCGCCTCCAGCGCCCAGAACTACGGCGAGTACAGCATCGCCGGCGTCGATGACCTGAAAGAGGGCGAGTATCAGACCGCTCACGGCGGCTACGATCAGACCTATGCCAATCAGGATCCCGACCGTGTCCTGCCCGTCGACGTGATGCGCAAGCTGGAGAAGGAACACAAGATCGGCAAGCTCTACGATTATTTCTACGCCACCGTCGGCAACGGCACCGGCGTCGCCAACGCCAAGCGTTTCGGCACCGAGATCGGCAAGAAGCTGCACGGCAAAGTTGACGCCGTTATCCTCACCTCCACCTGAGGCACCTGCACTCGTTGCGGTGCAACGATGGTCAAAGCTATTGAAGAGAACGCCGACGTCCCCGTGGTTCACATGCTGACGATCGTGCCGATCTCCCTGAGCGTCGGCGCCAACCGTATCATCCCCACGATCGCCATTCCTCACCCCCTCGGCAACCCTGTGCTGAAGCCCGAGGAAGAGTTCGAGCTTCGTTACCGCCTGGTCACACGCGCCCTCAAGGCCCTGCAGACCCCGGTGACCGAGCAGACCGTCTTCACGGAAGATTAATCTCTCCCGACGATTACGGAAATATTTTGGGAAATCTCAAAAAGACGCCTTTTTCGAAAAGGCGTCTTTTTTTTATGGGGGAATGTGGATATAATAGGGAAAAGATTGGAGATTTTTGATTTTCTGAAAAGGAGTGCGAAAGTTGAGAGACCTGAAGATTTTAACAGGCTGTGTCGCCGTGTTGACGGTGATTGCCGTGGGGTTCGTCCTGCAGGCAGCGCAGAGTGTCTTTTTGCCTCTGGTGATTGCCTGGATCATTTCATATATCATGGCGCCGGGCGTGCGCTTCATGACGCGCCTGAAAGTGCCGGTTGAAATCACTACGTTCCTGCTGCTGGCGCTGCTGCTGTACGTCACGTCGCAGGCGGGCAGCTTCCTGAGCCAGCTGTTCGTCGGTTCGGCCGACAAGTTCATGAACTATTATGAGCAGCTCGTTGCCATCTGGCACCACTTCTCGACTAAATACAACATCACCGCCACCTACTTGCGGGGGGTGGATTGGGGCGGGGCGCTGCGTTCCTATATTATCGCGCTGTCGGGGTCGATCGTCACGATCCTGTCCAAGACGGTGATGGTGATCGTCTTTCTGATGTTTATTCTCTTTGGCAGCCCCTACGTGGAGTATAAAATGCGCAAGGCGTTTCCGCAGAAGAGCGGACAGGTCATGAACATCCTCGATTCGATCTCAACGCAGATCGGCCGTTTCCTTTCGGTGATGACGCTGATCAGCGGCGCGACGGGAGCGCTGATCTGGCTGGGGCTGAGCTGGATCGGCGTCGATTTCGCACCGACGTGGGGCGCGCTGGCATTTTTCCTGAACTTCATTCCCACGGTCGGCTCGATCGTCGCTTCAGTGCCGCCGATTCTGATTTCGATCGTACAGTTTTATCCCTCGGCGGCCGACGCTATGTTCGGCAT
Organism: Phoenicibacter congonensis; assembly: GCA_030530045.1. GTDB lineage: Bacteria > Actinomycetota > Coriobacteriia > Coriobacteriales > Eggerthellaceae > Phoenicibacter > Phoenicibacter congonensis_A. The sequence continues at coordinate 31 of JAUMVS010000393.1, read as the reverse complement.
TCCGCCGCAGGTCTTTATGACGATCGGCGTG
>JAUMVS010000392.1 GCA_030530045.1 Phoenicibacter congonensis | reverse complement strand
GTCTTGATAGAGGTAAATTAACTAATGTTCTTGCAGTTGAAAGGTCTTCTACTCAAGGAGAAAGAGACTATATGTACGGAAATCGTAACATAGTTAATCCTATCGTTAACTTTAGAAATAACGGTATAGTAATATGGGGTCAGAAGACAGGTCAAAGAAGACCTACTGCACTTGACAGGGTAAACGTTAGACGTTTAATGAACGCTATAAAGAGAGTAATAGTTGATGCTACTCAATACTACGTATTTGAGCAAAATGATAGTTTCACTTGGTCAAGATGGGTTGATATGGTTGAACCTAAATTAGATGTCATAAAGAACAATAGAGGTATTTACGATTATCAAGTTGTCATGGACGAAACAACTGTAACAGAAGATGACCTAGTTAATTACACAATGCCAGGTGTTGTTAAAATTAAGCCAACTAGAGCGGCTGAATTTATACCATTAACTTTTTCTATAACTGCAAATTCTGTTGAATTTGGAGATGAGTAAACTAGAGGTGCATAATGCACCTCTTAAAATATAAATAAAGGAGTGATTAATATGTGTCCATTAACACTAGGCTCAATGCACTTAAGTGCAACAAAGAAATATGAAGTTCAAAGAACTAATAACTTTGAGGTTCAGATAGATGGATTAAGTTCAGATATAACTTTACTTGTTCAATCTTGCCCTCTTCCTACAACAACTAATGAGGCTATTGAATTAAACTACGGAAACTCTAAAGTTAAAGTAGCTGGTAAAGCTAACTTTGAAGATATAGAAATCACAGTTTTAGATGCTATAGGTGTTGATACAGAGGCTAAACTTTGTGGTTGGAGAAAACAAGTTTATGATCCTGAAACTGATAAGATTGGTTTCGCCGCTGATTATAAGAAAAACGGAAGAATATATCAGTATGCTCCTGACGGAACTTATGTCAGAACATGGAAAATCATAGGGGCGTTCCCAACATCATTAAACCTTGGTGAACTTTCCTATGAAAACTCTGACAAGAAAACGATATCTATGACTCTTTCTATAGATAAAGCAGTTCCAGTTAGAGAGTAATAATTTTTATATGAAACGGTAGTACCTAGACAAATAATTCTAGGTACTACCGTTTTTAACTTTGACAAGAGGTTATTAAATTTTTAGGAGGAGTAAGATTATGGCAGATTATTTAATAGAGGAACAATTACCAAGTAACGGTAGATTATCAGGAGTACCATCTAAGGTTACTTTAAAGGCAATTTCAACTAAGGAGGAAAAGTTATTATATGGTTCATCAAATGATAACGCTTTCGATAGAGTTCTAAATGCTTGTATAGTAGAACCTCAAGGGTTTAAAGTTAATACTTTAACTACACCTGACAAGTTTGCTCTACTTTTAAAGCTTAGAATACACACTTACGGACCTGAATACTGGATAACTACTAGATGCCCTGTATGTGGTAAAACAGAAGATACTTGCTTAAATTTAGATGAGATTCCAGTAACCTTATTAGGTGAAGATTTTTCAGAAGATATTGAAATTGATTTACCAGTTTCAGGAGATAAGCTTATA
>JAUMVS010000391.1 GCA_030530045.1 Phoenicibacter congonensis | reverse complement strand
CATAAGCGCGCTTGAAAAGTGGCTGCCTGAGATGCCTAAGATATCTGAGCTGGCTGATAAAGTGAGTCAGGATGCTGATGGCAGATCTATGGAGAGCATTATGTAAGAATATCTCAGAGCTGCGTTCCTTGGGATGCCTGAGGAGTTCCAGATCATGCCGCTCGATACGCTTGATATCGGATGGAAGTGCGACTGCTCAGAAGAACGTCTTGAACAGGTCGTAAAGAGTCTTGGCGCAAAGGAGATAAGCGATATAATCGAGCAGGACGGACAAGCTGAGCTTACGTGCCAGTTCTGCGGAAAGTCATATCATTTCGATAAGGAACATCTTGAGAGGCTTAAGCTCGAATGTTTAAAGGAGCGAATAGCTCATCAGGATCATAATAATTAAGAGAAAATATATATTTGAAAATTATAGAATATCCGCCGTGTGCTGAAAGGCATGCGGCGGATATTGCTGTTTTTTGACAGGGACTGCACGGTACTGAAGTACTGGTCTGCTCTGTGCTGTTTTTTACACGACGCCCGGCGTTCCGCGGTGTTTCGGGTCAAGTTTTATCTGTAGTTTACTGTCGGCTGTTAAGGTTATGTGAGCCTTAAAAGGGTGAGAGAAGCCATCTGCTGGTCTGCTGAAGGAGCTGTAAGCGTTATATCACCGACTGATCTGAGTGATATCGCGGCGCCTGCAGGTAAGGATGCTATTGCCTGTGATGATACTGTTTCGCTTGTTTCAAATGTTCCTGTGACGTTTGTGAGTGTTGCCGGTATTTGTGTTCCGTTAGATGTGACGTAAAAACCGTTGTTTGTTGTTGTGGTGCCTGATGGGATGAGTATGTCGTATGATATAAGATAGTCGCCTGCGTTTGTTACTGTGAGAGTCCTGCCGTCCGCTGATAGTGTGTAGTCTGTTGTCGGGCTGCTGAGGTTTGGCGTGAATGTTATTTCGTTGGCTGTTGCTGCGGTAAGTGTCTGAGTGCCTGTTGAGTTGCCGCTCCAGAATGATACTACTCCCGGAGGGCCTTGAGGGCCTGTGGCACCTGTCGCGCCTGCCGGACCTGTTGCACCGGCTGGACCTGCCGGTCCCTGCGGCCCCGTTTCACCCTGAGGACCTGTTGCACCGGCCGGACCTGTCGGGCCTTGAGGACCGGTCTCGCCCTGAGGACCAACGGCGCCTGTCGCACCGGTCAGACCTGTAGGACCCTGAGGACCTGCCGGACCTGTCGCTCCCGGAGGACCCTGAGGACCGGCTGCACCCGTCGGACCTACAGGCCCGATAAAGCCGCGCGGACCTCTCATGCCCGGAGGCCCCGGAGGTCCGGGAGGACCCGGGATCACACAAGGATCATGACCGGGCCGGTACGGCGGCTGCATATCCCAGGGCGCTCCCATGGCTCCTGCATCGGATATCTCTGTTCCGTCACTGGGAAAGGTGGGCCAGAGATCGATGTCATCGGTGTCGTAGTCATCCCAGTAAGGAGGCCACGGACGCGGGCGCGGAGGTACAGGCCGAGGTCCCGGCGGCCACGGTCTCGGTCCCGGAGGGCAAGGAG
>JAUMVS010000390.1 GCA_030530045.1 Phoenicibacter congonensis | reverse complement strand
GCCGCCATGAGCTGGAGGGCGCACATATTTTTGCACGGGATGCTTATCGCGGGGAGCCCCGCGAGATTCGCCGTGACGGTGTATGCGTCACCGAGATAGGTTTTCAGCGGGTCTTTAAGGCTCTCGCCGAGCCTCGGAGCCGCCGACGGATATACGGGACACGCTAAAAAATCATATTTTTCGAAAGCATTTAAAACCGCGTCGCGTATTACTCTGCGGGCCTTCAGAGCCCTGTTGTAGTATGCGTCGTAGTACCCCGCGCCGAGCACGAAGTTTCCGAGCATTATCCTGCGCCTGACCTCGCGCCCGAAGCCCTCCGAACGGCTTTTGATATACATTTCGGTCGGGTCGGCGGCGTTTTCGGCGCGCCGCCCGAAGCGAACTCCGTCGTACCGCGCGAGATTCGAACTCGCCTGCGCGCAGGCAATTATATAGTAGGCGGGCACGGAAAATTCAAGCGGCGGCAGAGAGAAATATTCGACTTCCGCGCCGAGCGCCTCAGCCTTTTTCAGCGCGGCTGCGACAGCCTCGCGGATATCTTTGCCGCAGGAGGAGATAAACTCTTCGGGAACGCCTATTTTTTTGCCGCGAAGCGAAAATTCTTCGCCGTCCGCCCGAGAGGGCTTTATTTCTTCGCTCGTCGCGTCGCCGCCGTCGCGCCCGGAGATTATATTTTCGAGAGCCGCGCAGTCGGCTGCCGCAGCCGCTGTCACACCTATCTGATCAAAGGACGAGGCGTAGGCGACAAGGCCGTTTCGGGAGACTGCGCCGTAGGTCGGCTTGAAGCCGAAAACGCCGCAAAACGCCGCGGGCTGCCTGACGGAGCCGCCCGTGTCCGAGCCGAGCGCGAGCGGGATTATACCCGCCGCAACAGCCGCCGCCGCGCCCGACGACGAGCCGCCGGGTACGCGCGTTTCGTCGAGGGGATTCAGTACTGCGCCGAAATATGAGGTCTCGCCCGTCGAGCCCATGGCGAATTCATCCATGTTGAGCTTTCCGACAACGATAAGCCCCGCGTCCTCGAGCTTTTTTACCGCCGCCGCGCTGACGGGCGGCACATAATCTTCGAGTATGCGCGACCCGCAGGTCATTTTAACTCCCTCGACCGCGATATTGTCCTTTATGCCTATCGGCACGCCCGCAAGCGGGGAGATATACTCTCCCGCGTCGAGCCGCCTCTGTATCTCCGCGCCCTTTTCGTATGCGCATTCGCGGCAGAGCGTGATAAAGCAGTTGAGCCGTCTGTTTTCTTCCTCCGACTTATATACCGCGTCGAGGACTTCGGCGATTTTTATCTCGCCGCGCCTGATTTTTTCGCCCAGAGCGAGGGCGGAAAGCTTAATTATATCTCCCATGCCGCACCTCATTCCACTGTTTTCGGGACGGAGAAGCAGCCGTCTGCCGTCTCGCAGGCGTTACAAAGCGCCTCGTCCGATCCGAGTGTCTCACCCGGCTCGTCCTCGCGCAGGACATTCACTCTGCCGGACAGGTGGACGAGCGGCTCAACGCCGTCGGTGTTGAGCGCCGAGAGCGTGTCCATATATGTTATTA
>JAUMVS010000389.1 GCA_030530045.1 Phoenicibacter congonensis | reverse complement strand
ATTCTGATCGCGTCGATTATTTTTTTCCTCCTTGTTCTGACCAAATGGTTCATAGCATATAAAAATAATACGGGACTTATGACGCTTGATGGGCGTGAAAGTTTCCTTTTCTCGCTCGGCTGGAAGATCGACAGGGACAGTGAGGAATTTAAAACCGTCAGACTGCCCGAACAATTTGACGGAGTAATGTCCGATTATAATGTGCTGCAAAAATCTCAAGGCTTTGATTTTGAAAAATACAGAGGCAAAGATTGCAGCCAGTATACATATAAGGTAATAAACTATCCCGACGTCAAACACGATGTGTACGTCACAATATACATATGCGGGCGCGATGTCATAGGAGGAGATATTCACACGGCGTCAAGCGACGGTTTTATGCATGGAATAAAAAGAACGCCAAACGTATAAAAAGGTTCTAAACCGGAAGTTAGGGTATACACGGAAAACCGGCAGCCCCAACTTTTGGTTTAGAACCTTTTTTATCAATATCAATCTGCAAACACGCGGCTCATTTCCGGTCACGGCTGCCGGTTATCTTGATCATCACAAGCTCGGCAGGATTATTGAAACGCGGGATAATGCCCGCCGTATTTGAAAGTCCTGTGCCTACAACGAGCCGTCCGTCATAAACTCCCTTGGTATATTCCGGAAAAAAACCCTGATTCGGTGAAAACAACCCCCTGTTAAAAAGTCTTATCTGTCCGCCGTGGGCATGACCGGATAAAATCAGGTCAATATCAAGATGTCTGATATAGCGCGTATAATATTCAGGGTGATGCGACAAAAGAATTTTGAATCCGTTCTGCCGGTCGAAGGCAGTAAGCCATTCAGTACGCGGTTCGGGAGAAACGCTTGACCGGCGGCATTTTTCACCGCGGCAGCCGGAACGTAAGCCGCCGATAAACACACCTTCACGGCTCACGAACTCATCATCCAGAAAGCAGACTCCTGCCTCTTCGCAAGCTTTCCTGTCCGAGGCGGCAAAGGCGTATTCATGATTTCCGGGGCAAAAAAACGAAGGCGCAATTTCGGCGCAGCTGCGGAAAACTTTTTCTGCGGCGGAATTACCTGACATTCTTTTATTGGTAATATCCCCTGCAAGGGCGATTATATCCGGCTCTTCTTCCGAAAGGCTGCTCTGAGCTGCACCGAAGTCCCTGTCATGGACATCCGAAACAAGTGCAATTTTCAACGCCGAAATTTTGGCTGAGTTAATAAAATATCTGGAAACTTGCATATTTTTTCTCCGGGAACGAATATTCTCATCAAATTTACTAAAATTATAACAACTGACGGTGCCTTCCGGTTGGCAAGGACAAAAAGGGCCAGAAAGGCACGCTGTCAGGCGTGTATGTTCTTGTCAATTGATGGTACTGTAAGACAAAATAATTGAAAACGGTGTCGGATTATGGTAATATACACCCATGCTATAACATAGGAGAAACAGATGAGAACAGCGTCAAAATACGGGTATGCAGGCAGAAAGAAAAAAAGAAGATATTCCCGCAGGGATGAGCGCAGGTATATTATTGCCGGAATTATTTCAATA
>JAUMVS010000388.1:255-1554 GCA_030530045.1 Phoenicibacter congonensis | reverse complement strand
CTTTAACGAGCTTATGAACGCATACAACGAAATGCGGGAGCATTATATGATGCTCAAAACAAGAAATGATAATCTGGAAAGTGAGAATGCAAAGCTTAAAACCCGCTGCGAAATTGCCGAAAAGGAGCTTTGCATTGAAAAGGAGCTTAATAAACAGCTTGAGGATAAGCTTGAGCAGGAACGGCAAAAGACCGATGAGCATGCGGCAGAAGACAAACGCATTGCTGCAGCCGTTGCGGAAATGGGCGATTCTGCAAGAGTTATGCTGAGCGGGGCAAAAAACAATGCTCAAAGTATGATAAAAGGTGCTCAGGCTTCTGCCGAAAGCATAAATACAGAAATTGACGGACTTTGCTCGGAACTTGAAAAGACAAAAGCCTTTATGCTGGATTCGCTTGCCGTGCTCACTCAAAGGATTGAATACATTTGCAGAACTGCGGAGGCAGCAAAGATTTCTTCCGACGGGAAAAACGAAAAGTGCGATGAGCTGCAGGCGGAATATGAAAAAATGCTTGCAGAAACCGACAGCAAGGTACAAACCTTCAAAAACCGCTTTTTTCAATGAGCCGCCGCAGCCCGTGACGAAGGTCGAAATCGCAGCGGACTGCATAAAAGGCGGAGAGCAAAACCGGGCTTTTCAAAAACCGCAGCAAATTGTGCCGAGGAAACCGTCAAAAATCGTTCTTAAAAAGAAACGAAGCTTTGCGCAGGAAATAAAAAGCCTTATAAAAGCGATTATAGGAAAACTGTAAAACAACGCCGAATGAAATATTTCGGCGGCTGTTTTTAAGGAGGAAAATACCTTGAAATTCAGTATAAGACCAATACGGCTTGGGGATGCGGCAATAAGCTGCGGGCAATATAAAGACGAATTGATTATTGCAAGAATCAAAGATTTTGGTTAAGGAGAAAATATGGATAAGTTAAAAATATCCTGCCCGTGTTTGTTTGGATTGGAAAGCGTGCTTTCCGGCGAAATGAAACGCATGGGTGCAGAAAATATAACCGCAGAGGACGGTCGGGTTACATTTGAGGGAAGCTTTGAAGATGCTGCAAGGGCAAATCTCCGTTTGCGCACGGCGGAAAGGGTGCAGATAATTGTTGCGGAGTTTACCGCAAGAACTTATGAAGAGCTTTTTCAAGGAACTCTTGCTGCGCCGTGGGAAGAATTTATCGGGCGCAGGGACGCTTTCCCGGTTAAGGGAAGAACGGTGAAAAGCCAGCTTTACAGTATGTCCGATTGTCAGTCCATAATTAAAAAAGCTGTGGCAAAGAGGCTTGAGAGCGTATATCACCAAA
>JAUMVS010000388.1:0-245 GCA_030530045.1 Phoenicibacter congonensis | reverse complement strand
TGAGGAAACAGGCTCCACAATACAAATTCAGTTTATGCTTTTGCGGGATAGGGTAATGCTGCTGCTCGATACCTCGGGAATAGGGCTTCATAAGAGGGGCTACCGCCGCAATTCTGTTGAAGCTCCGATAAAAGAAACCATTGCCGCAGGAATTGCCGACCTTGCGCATGTTTACCCGGACAGCGTTGTATGCGACCCTATGTGCGGAAGCGGCACACTTATGATAGAATCCGCATTAAAGGCAA
>JAUMVS010000387.1 GCA_030530045.1 Phoenicibacter congonensis | reverse complement strand
AAGAATAATCATCTGTAGCAAGTTCTGTTTTTGTTTCACCATTCAATACATAAACTGATTTGATTTCTTTAAAAGTTAAACCGTTTTCTTCAACATCATGGAATGCAAAGTAATATTGTTTATAAGAATCATAAGTTGATGCAACAGTACCTGTTAATTGGAATGGAACTTCATCACCAATATCATAGTCTGCGGAATCTTGCCAATCAGATGTTGCGCCTGTTGAATCATTTGTATCCTTTACTTTCTTTTCGAATGAAGGAACTGAAGCTTTATTTTCAACTGTTACATTGCCAACAACTTGAAGAATGTATCTAGTATATGTTTCTGAATCACCAACAGAAGTATTCTTAACTACATAGTAACCAGCTGATAAGCCTGTGAAAGTAGCTGTACCATCTGTTGCTGTAGCTGTACCACTGCTAGAAGCTGGATTAGTTTTAACGTTAGCAATTGCTTTTTTAGCAAAATCTTTAGCTACTGTACTATCATCTGATTTTGTAGCAAGATATTCAGCAATTTCAGAAGCCTTATCTGATGATGCTGCTGCTTCTGTAGCTGTTGCATCTTTTGTAGTATAAGTGAATGCATTTACATCTTTACCCCATTGAACGTTAGATAAAATTTTATCATCATTAGCTACAGCTAATTCACCTGAGAATACTTGGTAAATTTCATAAGTACCTGTAGCGTTTGTGATAGTTACGCTGTATGTTGATTCATCAGCGTTAACTGATGTTGCGCCTAGTGCTAAACAAGTAGCTACTGCAGCAACGAAAGCGAAAAGTTTTTTCATCTTTTTCATTTTGTTTTTTTCTCCTTTTTTCTTTTGGTTTGTTATTTTGTGTTTCTTTGTAATACTTTTTTATGTCCGGCTATTGTCGGAATGAGAGAGCTTATGGTAAAGTCCTCCTTTCCGGTTTATGCCTATTTTTATATGTATATAGGAATGTTGCGAGTAACATGAGTGCAACACCTCCTATAACGTATCTAGTAGTTCCGGATCCACCAGTGGATGGAAGAACGTATACTTTTTCCTTTTGTTTATTTGTTATTACAATTTCACCATGATAAATTCCATCGTTATTGTAATAAGAAACAGTAAAGTTTGATTCATCTAATGGTTTTCCATTTACTTTAACTTCTGAGACTGTATATATTGCATCATTTTCTGCTTGAGTTATATACGTCCAAGCATTTATATTACTTAATTCTATTTTTTCAGATGTTGTTACATCACCAATTGGATCATCTGCATTTAATGTATAACTACTCTCAGTAACTGGAAGACCCGATCCCCCTGAGCCACCAGCATGTTCTGTTGTATCTAAAACTAATGTATTCTCTTTTACATCTTCTGGTATTGTGAAAGAAATTGTATAGAAATATGATTTATCCCCCTTATCTTCTTTTTTGATATCATTAACTACAACACCATTTAACATTGGAACAACTTGTGTTTCTTGCCAAATTTGAGTAGTAAAAGACAATTTTACTTGATCACCTTTTTTCACTGTATACTTTTTAATAAGAGTATAATCACACCAACGATTTC
>JAUMVS010000386.1 GCA_030530045.1 Phoenicibacter congonensis | reverse complement strand
ATCTCCAGACTGGCCATGGCGCCGAGGATGAGGACCACACCGCCAGAGAGTATCCTGTAGATGGTCAGGACATACTTCTTGGAGGTCATAAACCGTATGTTTGCCTCACCGTAATAGTAGTTGCCGATGATGCTGGAGAAGGCAAACAGCAGGATCGCCAGGGCGATGAAGTATTTCCCGAAGGGTCCTATCTCAGCGGTGAGAGCGGCCTGTGAGAGTTGGATGCCATCCAATCCTGGTGTGTTGTATAAACCACTGATTAGGATGATGAAGGCAGTGCATGAGCACACCAGCAGGGTATCGGTAAAGACGCCTAATGCCTGGATGAGTCCTTGTTTGACGGGATGTGAGGTGGTGGCTGTCGCCGCTACGTTGGGAGCACTACCCTCACCGGCCTCATTGCTGAATAATCCGCGCTTCACACCACTCATGATCGTGGCGCCTATTGCGCCGCTGATGCCCTGTTCCATACCGAAGGCACTGGCGAAGATGACCTTCATGACCTGCGGAATCAGCTGGATGTTCATGATGACGATGACCATCGACAGGATAAAATACCCGATGGCCATCAGGGGCACCAATACCGAACTGATCCTTGCGATACGGTGGATGCCGCCAAAGACGATGGATAATGCCAGGGCAGCAATGACAAGACCTACGAGTATAGGATTCCATCCGAAGGCTTCTTGCATGGCGCTGCAGATGGTATTGCTCTGTATGGAGTTGTTTGAAAGTCCGAAATTGATGGTGATAAAGACAGCAAAGAGGATAGCCATCCATCTGCAGTGCAGTCCTTTCTGGATATAGTAAGCCGGTCCTCCGATAAACGAGTCTTTCTGAGGTTGCTTGAAGAGTTGTGCCAGTGTCGACTCGATGAAGGCGGTGGCCGACCCTAACAGGGCGATCACCCACATCCAGAAGATGGCTCCCGGTCCTCCTAAGGTGATGGCGGTGGCCACACCCGCCAGATTGCCGGTGCCCACACGGGTGGCAACCGATACGGCAAAGGCCTGGAAAGAGGAGATATACTTACGTTTTTCCCCTTTGTCGTTCATGCGACTGGCATCTGTCGTGGCAGAGTCGGTGAGCAGACGGAACATCTCGCCCACCATACGGAATTGCACGCCTTTCGTCTTCCAGGTAAACCACAGTCCGCAACCAATCAGGGCGGCTATCAGGATGTATCCCCATAGGATACCGTTTATTTGGGTTAATAGATCGTTTATCATGCCTCACTTCTTATTTCCAGCGTGAAAGGTATCAGTTATTGAAATGCAAATATATAAATTTTTCCTGAAAAGCTTGGATTCTGCGAAAAAAATGTATCTTCGCAGCAACCAATATCAAAAATAAAATGTTTAATTCAGTAGATTTCAGCAAGATGCCAGCGAACTATACGTTCTGCTACATCAGTGAGTGTCCTCAGAAGGACCAGTGTCTGCGTTATCTCGCAGCAAGTCATCAACAAGTGAAGAAAAGTCAGATCCTCATTGTGAATCCATCGCTGTACACCGGAGAGGGATGCCGTTTCTACAAAGACAGTACCCCCGTCATGG
>JAUMVS010000385.1 GCA_030530045.1 Phoenicibacter congonensis | reverse complement strand
GGGGAACCGTATTTCCTTTCCGCCGGCGAAACGCGCTACGCCCTGGCCGCGCTGAAAAAGGATCTGATCGATTTTATCGGCAAGAAACCGGACGGGACGGATACGTCCGTCCAGCATATGAACGGCGAGGAGACGCTGCGGATCGTCTGCCGCGTGGGGCAGCGCTCGCTGTGGGTGGGCAGCTATATGGACGCGGCGATTCTCAAAAGCGCGACGAGCGTGTTTACCGTCTGGCAGATTGCGCTGACGGCCTTCCTGCTGCTGCAGGTCGGCATATTCTTCTATTTAATGCGCCGCATGGTGGCGCAGCCGATCAACCGGTTTGCCGGCGAGGTGCAGCGGCTGGAGAAGGAAGGCATGCTGCAGCTGGCCGAAACGCCGGGCAACGATATGGACTTCCTCTATGAGGCGTTCCTCGGCGTGAGCGGCAAGCTGAAGGCTGCGCTGGAACAATCATACAAAAACAAGGTGCTGATTTATCAGGCGGAGATTAAATACCTGCAGGCGCAGGTGAACCCGCATTTCCTCTATAACAGTTTCTACCATCTCTACCGCATGGCGAAGATGGAGGACAATGAGGGCGTGGCGGAGATGAGCCGCCGCCTGAGCTCCTATTACCGCTACATCACCCGCAGCGACCAGAACGAGGTGCCGCTGGAGATGGAGTATCAGAATATCGTCGATTATACCGATATTCAGACCATCCGCTTCGGCGACCGCATCCAGGTGGAGCTCGAGCCGCTGCCGGACGCGTATAAAAACCTGACCGTGCCGCGCTTTGTGCTGCAGCCGCTTTTCGAAAACGCGTATTATCACGGCGTGGAAAAGCAGCAGTCCGGCCGGATTCGCCTGCACTTCCGCCCCGAGCCGGGCGCGCTGGTGATCCTTGTGGAAAACAACGGCGCCTGCACGGACGAGGAGCTGGCCGCGATTACGCAATACCTTTCGCGCAGCGAAGAGGGAGAAAAAATAACCGCGCTCAAAAACGTCAAGGGCCGCATGCGGCTGCTGGGCGGCGATCTGTCCATCTCGCGCGGGAGCCTGGGCGGCTTCTGCGCGGCGCTGACGCTGCCCTGCGGCGAAAAGGAACAAATCCAAGGAGGAGAAAAATGAGAACGCTGCTGATCGTGGACGACGAACCGAATATCGTGGAAGGGCTGGCGAGCCAGTTTCAGCAGCGCTACGGCGACGGCGTAATCGTGCTCAAGTCGTTCTCCGGCCTGCACGCGCTGTCCGTGCTGCAGAACAACAAGGTGGACGTGGTGCTGTCGGACATCAGCATGCCCGACCTGGACGGCATCGCGCTGGCAGAAAAGACGGAAAAGCTCTGGCCGCATATCCATTTCGTTTTTCTCAGCGGGTTCGACGACTTCGATTACATTCACCGCGCGAGCAAATCGCCGGTTTATTGCGGGTATCTGCTCAAGACCGAAGGGGACGAGGTGGTGCTGGGCAAAATCGACAGCGAGCTGGCCCGGTGCGAGGCGGAAACGCGCGCCGAAGCGCAGCAGAACCGCATGCGCGCCTTCATGCGCCGCGCGGCGCTGGAAAGCACG
>JAUMVS010000384.1 GCA_030530045.1 Phoenicibacter congonensis | reverse complement strand
GGCCCGTTCTTGCCGCCGCCGCAATATATGATTGAGGAAGCGTATCGCGTGAAGCTCGAGCAGGAGCAGGGCATTCGCTTCGATAACTTGCTGGCGTTCAATAATTACGCCATTGGACGTTTTGCCGAGGACCTGCTGGATTCGGGCATGTTCGACCGCTACTTGGCGCTTTTGGCTGACAACTTCAACGCTATGGCTATCACGCGCATGATGTGCTTGGACCAGGTGAACGTGGATTACGACGGTCGCTTGTACGACTGCGAAGTGAATCATGTTTTGGGGCTGGCGCTTCAGCACGATGGTCGCGATGCCACGATTTTCGACATGGCAAACGGGCAGTTACCGCCGCGTTGCGTGCGCACGCATCCCATTTGTTACAGTTGCGCAGCAGGTTTTGGCTCCAGCTGCGGCGGCGCGTTGGTGTAATGGGATAGTGGGGGAAGTTTTAGATCAACTGACCAAGAAAGATGCGTAACTGAAGTGAAACGAGTAATAGTTGCGGATTCGTCATCGAATGTCCGCACCCTGCCCGGTGTTGCTTATGCTTTTGCACCCTTGACCGTTCGTGTGGATGGCGTGGACTATGTGGATAACGAATCCCTTGATAAGCAGGCATTTCTTGATGCCCTTGAAAAAACGAAGGATGCCTCTACCACATCGTGCCCCAATATCCAAGATTGGCTTCATGCGTTCGGCGATGCCGATGAAGTGTTTGTCGTTGCCTTGACCAGCGGTCTTTCCGGTGGCTACAACGCTGCTGTCAATGCGGCCGAGCATTATCAGGAAAGCAATCCCGGCGCGAAAGTGTTCGTGCTTGACTCGAAATCAACAGGTCCCGAGCTTGAGCTCATCGTAGAAAAGTATGCCCAGCTCATTGAAGAGAACCTTTCGTTTGAGCATATCGTTTCCGCTATTCAGGAGTACCTGAAACGCACTCATCTCATGTTCTCTTTGAAGAAAGTTGACAACTTTGCGAAAAACGGTCGCGTGAATCCTCTCGTTGCAAAGCTTGCAAGTGCGCTGAATATCCGCATTGTTGGGCAAGCAAGCGATCAAGGCGAGTTGCAGGTGCTGCATAAATCACGCGGCGAGAAAAATGCGCTCAATCAGATTCTTGCCAACATGGTGGAATGCGGATTTGCGGGCGGAAGAACGATCCTGCGCCACACGCAAAACTTTGCTGCCGCTCAAAAGCTCGAAACGCTTATCAAAGAGCGTTTTCCCGAATGCCATATTACTATTGGCGAAAACGAAGGCCTGTGCTCTTATTACGCGGAGCCGGGCGGTTTGCTTGTTGGCTTTGAGGCGGGGGCATAGCTCTCGCTTTGTCCGCGCCGCGATGTTTTACGCTGCTTTCGAAGCAGGGTTTTAGCGATTGCGGGCATGTTTAAAACGCAACGAAATCGGAGCTTAGTCGGAGCTGCTTTTTTCTTGTCGGGGAGACCTTATTCATTACAAGAAAAAGCGGCTCTTTTTGCGCTTTCGGGGACATAATGCCTGATTTAAGCCTTATTGATAGTGATTCTCCCATACTCAATCAGCTACAATATAGCGTTGCGGC
>JAUMVS010000054.1 GCA_030530045.1 Phoenicibacter congonensis | reverse complement strand
CGAAGCCTACAAAGCAAGCCTTAAATAACGCGCTGCACAGAACTCATCGTCCCCATTGTGCAGTAATCGTTCTATGTAAGATTTTTGCGGAATACTGCAAATATCTGAAATTGCACTATTGAAAAGGAGGCTTTTGCTGGGTATAATCCTATTTAAGAAATTTGCGTATTACTGCAAAAATCTTCAATAGGGGGCATCGCAAATGGAGATTAAAAGAGACAGATATCTAGACACACTCATAAGCAAAAAGCACAACGGTCTAATAAAAGTAATAACTGGAATGCGCCGTTGCGGCAAGTCGTATCTCATTTTTGAACTTTTTAAAAATCATCTTCTCTCCGAAGGCGTCGAGAGCGACCATATTATTGAGATTGCATTCGATTCTTTCGAGAACAAAAAGTTTCAAGACCCAAATATTCTCTTTCCACACCTTAAAAGTCAGATTAAAGACGACAAAATGTATTACGTCTTGCTCGACGAAGTGCAGCTGCTTAATGAATTCGAGTCGATTCTAAATAGCCTAATTCGCATGAAGAATGTGGATGTTTACGTGACAGGCAGCAATGCTCGCTTCCTGTCGAAAGATGTCATTACAGAATTCAGAGGGCGCGGCGACGAAGTGCATATGTACCCTTTAAGCTTTGCGGAATTTATGTCAGTTTACCAAGGCTCAAAGCAAGACGGCTGGAATGAGTACATGCTCTACGGCGGCATTCCTTTGGTGCTCGGATTTAAAACTGCTGATCAAAAAATCGCCTTTTTGAAATCGCTGTTCGAGGAAACCTACATTTCGGACATTGTGGGGCGACATAATATCCGTAACAAAGCAGAACTAGAAGACTTGCTAAACATTCTTTCCTCAGCAATCGGATCGTTGACTAACCCCGAAAAACTTTCTGCAACCTTCCGAACTGTAAAGAAAAAGAACATCAGCAACTCGACCATCAAACGCTACATCGACTACCTTTGCGACTCATTCCTGATTGACAGCGCAATGAGATATGACGTAAAAGGCAAAAAGTACATTGACACTCCCGTGAAGTACTATTTCACTGACATGGGGCTTCGCAATGCGCGCCTAAACTTCCACCAAATTGAGGAAACCCACAGCATGGAGAACATAATTTTCAACGAGCTGAAGATGCGTGGTTTTAATGTTGACGTGGGTGTTGTCACACAGAACAGCACAAACGCCAAAGGCAGTAGCGTTCGAAAACAGCTCGAAATTGATTTTGTCTGCAACAAAGGAAGCGAGCGCTACTACATCCAGTCGGCCTACGCGATTCCTGACGAGCTGAAAATGGAGCAAGAGCAACGTTCCCTCATGCTGACAGGTGATTTTTTCAAGCGAATGATAATCACAAAAGACACACCTGCACCTTTCTACAACGATTCCGGTGTGTTGATAATGAGCGTCTACGATTTTCTGCTTAATGAGGACAGTTTGAAAAATTAACTCATCGTCCCCGTTGTGCAAACATCAAAAATGCTGTCCTACCGGGCGGCTTTTGTATTGTGAAGGACGTTAGGAACTGGCACAGGCGAGAAGCTTTGCAATTCCAGCCTCGAAACATGGTTTAAAGGCTGCGATTGAAGATTCATCGATGGCAGCCTTTCGTGCGATTGTTTGCCATCCCGAAAGTGCCTCCGCTACCTCTCCACATTGCCTGATAGCTTCTTCTTTGGGCACTCGATAAAACTCGCTAACCTTAACGACCAATTCGACGTCAGCAAAATAATCGTTAGCATCAACGGCAGAAGCGAGCATTTTAGAAGAATTCCCCATGGTTGGATTCACATCAAACTGAGGCGCTAGCACCCATCCGTCGTTTTGCCTCAAAAATCCATAGTTTCGCATGTGGTTATCGGTGTTACCAATTGCGCAAGTGAACAATGCGCGGAGCCAAAGTTCGCGAAGATTCTCTTCGGGTCGAGCACATTCTTGTTCAATAAAATCGACCAAATCAAGAAGAGAGTAACGCCCTCCATCATTGCCGGAAATGGCACTCATGCCAGATATGTAAGGAATTCTCACCGCTCCATCCCTATCGAAACGTTTTGTGATTAGAACGCTTCGCTTTCCAATTCTCAATAATTTGGAAGGCATTACATTAATTCCGATGTCTTCGGAAAGCTGCATTGCAACATATTCCCAAGCGCAAACGTCACGTTCTTCAACCTCATCGGTCTTCGGAAGCTTGCAAATGTACAAATTCCCACTTGCATCACGAATGGTGGCTTTTGGTCTAGCACCACCGAGGCTCGAGCCAGCATCAACCAAATCCTGAACATCGGCTGTTAAGTCTTCGCTCGCTAAGTCGGAAGCATCAAGGAGATTAGGGAGGTCAACTTCCCTCGGTACTGCATTTACAGACATGCTGAGAGGTTGTCCATCCTCTCCCCAAACTCTAATCGCACCTTGACGAGTCACGTCACTGACGCCAATTAAGTAATCAACCTCTCCGAGTGTCCTTGGTGTATCTCCAGTTTCACGAGCACGTCGATTTTTGTCGCGGTCCAAAAGATTTCTTCCCCACCGGTCAGGCATGCAGTCTTGAAAAACCCTCAAATCAGCAAACCCATCGTGTGAAGAAAACGAACCGGTCGTTAGCGGCAAATCAGGCGAGAGGGCGTACCCAGATGTAAGCCAAGAGTCAGAATAACGAAACATAGCCGACTCGCGACCACGTTGCATTTGGGTATACAAATCACCACAGTGAACGTCAGTTCCTTCATGCGTAATCGTCACTTTAAGATGCACCTAGCTCACCTGACCCTCTGAGGAACTTCGCTCATCGCATAGATTCTGCCCATTTCGGTGTTAAGCGGGTCGGTGGCTTCAACTATCTCATCAAGAAGGTGCAAGCAGCGCGCAACTCGTAAAAAATTCTCAAGCGTGCCCTCTCCGTGATTGAGCATTTTGTAAAGCGTCGTCTTAGACATATTGCTGCGCTCAGCTAAAACCTCAGCTGAGATTCGCTGTTGTCGACGTGCAAGATTTAAGTTGTCGGCAATTTCTTGCTGAGCTCTAGAAACTTGTGCTGGAATTCTTTTCTTCATAACTCTATAACTTTACGTACGCATTTCTGTACCTTAATTCATTTTAGGTTCATTATAGCGAACATTAATCAAAGGTAAAAGAACTCATCGTCCCCTTTGTGCAAACTCATTTTTAAAGTTTGATACAGAATTATCAAAATTTAGATAGGCGATTATCAATTTATGTGTTATCCTAAATTCAGCGTTTGATAAACGATTATCAAATCGACATCTTCTAGAAGAAATTTTACAGGACGTTGAAAAAAGAAAAGGGGCACGCGGCTGCACAGAACTCATCGTCCCCGTTGCGCAAGGGAGAATTTTCGCAGCTAGAGGCAGGATATTTGTCGCTGCACAGAACTCATCGTCCCCTTTGTGCACCGCGCATCGCGCATTTAAAACATCGAGTCATAAAGGAGTTGAAACATGAATAACAGAAAAGACGAAGAAGCCACCATCGCCGAGCTGGCGTCAATTTTCAAAAAGAAAATTGCCGATGGAATTAGAAACTATGAAGATATCAACGGGTACAGCCCTTCGCAGATTTGCGTCGTGACCTACTTGAGTCAGGAAGAGTACACAAAAGCTGCGCCTAAGGGGTTTTGCAGAGATGCAAGTTGGTATAACCGTGCGGTTGACAGAGCTGTTGCCGCATTTAAGCCAGAAAATCGCTCAGATGGAAACCCGATTACATACTTAATGCCGTACGAGGTTGGACGTGCAATAAAAGAGCCAGACACTATTTACGTCGACTTGCTCGGCCCGAAAGCGACAAAAAGGGCAGTAGGCCAATAAAAAAGGAACAAACACTCATCGTCCGTGCAAAGCAACAGAGAAACAAATCATCGTTCCCATTGTGCAGGTATCAAGATGAAGGCTGATTGCATCTGTGACAAGGGTTAGTTTTCCGAGGGCGACGCATCCGGAAGCGAGCCCTGGGAGCGCGAAGCGCGTATTGCTCGCGGAGGATGTGGCGCCTCGGAAAACGAAGTAACGTTACAGAGAATGCACGACAGACGCTATTCGCCGTCGACTAATCGTCCCCATTGTGCAAAATATATAAAAGTAGAAGAGGTAACAAACATGACAACTAGAAATGAAAATATACAGAAGCTTACGAACTTCGCGTGGAGAGAATCGAGATCAGAAAGTAATAAATTCGCGCAGTACGCGGTTTTGCTTGCGGCCGATGCGATTCTCAAAATGGACAGCGCAAAAGAAAGCAGTGTATCCGCAGAAAAAAGCGAAAGCGCTAAGAAAAATAAAAAAGCAGTTTCCGCAACAAGTTCTGAAGGTGAGTCCAGCAAGTCGATTGCAGAGTTGATTGCAAACGATTGCAAGGAAGAAGCTGTGAGCAAGATTGCCAACTTTGTGGCCGAAGGAAACGACGCAATCGCAGAATTTATGACAAAAAACCTAGAGGAAGTTAATCTCGCTGAGCTCATAAAAATTGCGAACGACGTTGACCCAGAAGACGTCAGACAAGAGATTGCGAGGGGTCCTATGTTGCACGGGCTAAAAAGCACGCTCTACGTCACTAGGCCAATAGTCGCCAAGCTTGCGCTCAAAATTCTCGAGATTGAGCCTGGTGATCGCGTTCTTGACCTGGGCAGCGGTGTTGGAAATTTTCTGCAAATGGTCGCACAAGAGGAGCCAGAAACTGAGCGTTATGGAATTGAGATTGAGCCTTCGGTTTATGCATGCGCCGTTGCTCGAGCCAAACACTCCAACACCGAGATTGACTACACGCTTGGCGATGCTTTTGCCATGGCGAAAAGCAAGATTGGAACTGGAAAATTTGACAAGGCGCTTTCGAATTACCCACAGGAGAAGCGCCTGCGGAACTACAACGAGAACTACAGCTACTTCGAGGACCTCGACCAGGATTTTGCGGGTTTCAGGCTCAATTGCAACATTGACTGGGCGTTCAATCGACTGCTGGCCGATGCGATAAACGAAGACGGCATGGCTGTCGCGATGACCAGCGCTTCAACTGTCGGGCTCTACAATGAGGCGAACATTCGCCGTTACTTCATCGAAAATGGCTTGATTCAAGCGGTTATTGCGCTGCCTAAGGACATTTACGGTCCTGGTTTTTACATGAACAGCTGCATGCTTGTGCTGGGCCATGGCGCCACGGCGGTTCGTTTCGTCGATGCGACCGACCTGAATTTCACTGATGGTAAAACTGCGGCGCACCTTGACGAAGTTATTGAGGAAATCATGAAGCGCCTGCGCGGAGACTCCGAGCGAAGCAATCTCGTTGAAGCGAGCGAAATCGCGAGAAAGAACTGGGATTTGCGCCCGCAAAAATATGTCGAAAAGCTGCCAGTCCCCTGCCCCACACCGTTCAACGAGGTGATCAAAAACATCACGCGCGGTGTGAGCATCCGCAAAGGCGAGCTCGAAGCACTCACAACCACCGAGAACACGGGCATCTATTACGTCTCGATCGAAAACATTAACGACGGCATTATTGGCGAGTTCCCCACCACGCAGATTCGTAATGGCAAAAGCGAGCAGGGCGACAGCTCGGTCGAAGCGCAGGAAACTGAGTGCAAAGTTGCACATGGCAGCCTGCGCTGTTTAAAGGAAGTCACGAGGCAAATGGAGCGCTACAAGGTCAAAACTGGCGACCTGCTGATGTCGAAAATGGCCGGAACCAACAAAATTGCCGTTGCCGATGTGCCAAAAGGTTGCACGATGATCGCGAGCAGCAACCTCTACATCATTAAACTCGACCAGAAGAAAATCGACCCGTTCTACCTGGCGGCATTTTTCGCAACCCCGCAAGGTGCCGAATCGCTCGAGCGCGCGTCGGTCGGTAGCAAAATTCTGACAATTTCCGCTAAGGAACTCACCGAGATAAACATTCCGCTGGAGGACGGGCGAAGCCAGGCAGAAGCCGCATTATCCTACGAACTCGCAATCAAACAGATTCGCGAAGCAAAACAAATGCTGCAAAAGGGTCGTGAAGAATTAACCACAGCGTTTGACATGAAAAACAAGCCGCTTCAGTGCACGATTAGCTACAGCGAAAAACGAAGGAAAAAGCTGGCAGAATTAGAGGAAGAGGGAAAGTAAAGCGCGGGGACTCATCGTCCCCATTGTGCAATTGAACGATTTTGGAAGGGAGAGCGAAATGGAAGAGACAAAGAAGCCTAACTTTGAGTGGATAGCCTTCTACATGGAACTCGCGGACAAGCTGCTTGAATACAAAGATCGAAGAGGTGAACTTCATGATATCTATCTATCAATCATGAAAAATGAAGGAAAAACTAAATATCTTGAAGATTTTTTAAAAACCACAGACACAATCGACCCCTTCTCCATTTTCGGCAGAATCAACCAATTCGGCGAAGAGGAAAGGTCAAAACTTTTAGGAGAATTTAGTAGACAATTCAAAATGCATTCGCAAGTCCCAAAAGCTTTCGACGGAATGCCCGAGAGATGTATTAAAGTCGCCTATTTTGACATTAAAGCAAATCATGTAAATCAAATAAAACAAATTGATAACTGCTGGAAACTTTTTGAGTTGGCCATCGACGTATGTAATCCACCTTCATCACCCGAACTTAAAAAGAGGTTCGCTTCCGCATATGAAGCTGCAGTCAAATCGGACGAACAAGATAGAGCAGTTATCTCAATGGCTCTTTTTTGGATTCGACCCTTCGCGTTCGTCCCAATAGACAAAAACAATGAAAAATTTATAAGCAACGACGAATTATTTGGCCAAAGATATGAGAGTCTTATAGAAAAGAGCGGAAAAAGCAAGCCCAACCCAGGGGAAAGCTATCTAGAACTATGTAAAAGCGTAAAAGAAACACTCCAAGAAAAAGGGACAACATTCAAAACTATTCCTGAGTTGTCCTATGCGGCTTACCTTAAGAGTGGAGAAAGCGATATCCCCGAAACGGATGAAGAAGAGGAATTCGAGACGATGACAAAGAACTCTCAAACTACCACCTACAACAACGAGCATTCTCAAAAACTCATTGCGTCCAAAAACTTGATTTTTAGAGGAGCACCTGGAACAGGCAAAACTTACCTCGCTAAACAAATCGCAGCTGACATTGTCAGCGACGGAGAAAAAAGATTTGAAGACCTCTCTGACGAAGAAAAGGATCGAATCGGTTTCGTTCAGTTTCACCCGAGCTACGACTACACCGATTTCGTTGAAGGCTTAAGACCAATCGAAGACCCCGACGGTTCAATTGGCTTCAAGCTTAAAGACGGAGTTTTTAAAGAATTTATTAAAAGAGCAAGGAAAAACTGCACCGACTCTGCAGATGATCCAAATGTGTTAAAAAACTACGTCTTCATTATTGATGAGATTAACCGCGGTGAGATATCGAAGATTTTTGGTGAGCTGTTTTTCTCGATTGATCCTGGATACCGCGGCGAGGCGGGTGCTGTTCAAACGCAATATGCGAACCTGCATGAAGACAAAAACGAAAAATTCTACATTCCTGAGAATGTGTACATCATCGGCACGATGAACGACATCGACCGTTCAGTCGACAGCTTCGACTTTGCGTTGCGTCGACGCTTCCGTTTTATCGAGTTGAAGGCAGATGAGCAAACTGACATGCTCCAAAAGATTACACACGACATGGTCAGAAAAGAAGCAGAGAGCAAAATGTATGCCCTCAACGAGGCAATCATCCAGGTCGAAGACTTGAATAGTAACTACCAGATTGGCGCGGCCTATTTCTTGAAACTAAACGACCTGAAAGGCGATTTTGACCAACTGCGGGAAGACTATCTGCAGCCGCTTCTGCAGGAATACATCCAAGGAATGCTCAACGAGGACGAAATCATGGAGAGTTTTAAAGAAGCATACGACTCTACTGCGCCCTCTTCAGTCATTGCCGCCGATGATGAAGTCGCTAGCTCGGTTAACGAAGAGCTAGGTGCCGAAGAATAAAAGCGAAGCTTTAACAAAACAAAGCAGAGCAAACAGAAATGAAAATTCTCAGAATCAAAGACAATACAAGCGTCAGCAATGAGGAATGTGGCAAACTGCCTCACCTCACGAGCGAACTTGCCAACAAAACATTGGCACAGCTTGCAGAAGAAGGTGTTTTCGTTTTTCCAGAAGTCATTGATGAAGCAGAGGATATCGAAGGGAAACAATTCGTCTTAGAGAGCGACGGCACTAACCTGCGCGCTGGTAACGTCATGGGTTTTCTGGGTTGCGATGATGAGCGGCTCGTAATCACTTCGCGGTTTGCAAGCGGCGAAAACGATTTCTTCCTGCAATACCTGCTGAGCAAAGTGCTTGAGCTCCCAAGCGTCGTAGACTTAAGGACCGACGCGAATCAAGACAACCTGCTGCTGAATTTTCTGATGTTCTTGTTTCCGCATTACCTCAAATTGGCAATGCGAAAGGGACCATATAAAAAGTACACAAGACGTGAATACAACGACTCAAATGTCAAAGGTGCCTTCAATATTCCGCGACACATCAAGCTGAACACGCCATTTGTTGGCAAAATTGCCTATAGCCAGCGTGAATTTTCGTGCGATAACGAACTGATGGAGCTCGTGCGACACACGATAGAGTTCATTAAACGCAAGCAATTCGGCAGCAAACTTTTGTACAGGGCAAAGAATGAAGTCGAGCTTGTGATTGGATTGACGCCGTCTTTCAAATCGTGCGATGCACAAAAAATCATTAATTCAAATAAAAAGAACATGGTTCGGCACGCATTTTATAAAGAATACGGGGCGCTGCAGCGCCTGTGCTTGATGATTTTGCAACAGCAGAAGCACCAAATTGGAACAGGTTCGCGACAAATTTACGGAATCTTGTTTGACGGCGCATGGCTTTGGGAAGAGTACATCAACTTGCTCATTGGCGACACGTTTTTCCATCCACGGAACAAGGCCCGAAAAACTGCGGACAAGCATCCTCAACAATTGTTTACAAGCACTACCGAGCAAGGCGTAATTGACAAAAAGCAGGGGTTGATTTACCCGGACTTCATTAGTAAAAACGCCGAGAATAGACTCATTGCTGACGCGAAGTACAAGCCAGTTAACAACATCGGCGACAGAGATTATTTGCAAATGTTGGCCTACATGTATCGCTTCGAATCAAAGTGCGGCTATTTTATCTACCCAGAAGCCAATGGAGAAGCGGCTAAAGTGCTGAGGCTAAACAGAGGCTCGACCTTCGAAAATAATGTCGGAGCCCGAGACGATGTTTTAGTTACCAAGCTAGGCCTAAGAATTCCCCACGATGCTGAGAGTTACCAGGAATTTGCGGAAGCAATGCGGGAAAGCGAGGAGGAGTTGGTGAGGAGGATGGGTGGTGAGTAGCTAATCGTCCCCGTTGTGCAGTAAAGCATTTCCCCACCTAAACAGTAAAAAGGCAGCGAATAAACGCTGCCATTTCCGTATAGTTTAGCTTTTGTTTAGGCTTTTCCGCTGACTAAATCAGCTCCACATCAATGATGTCGCCAACTTTAGGAGGCACAGCTGAGCCGCCTGTCGGGAACATGAACAATCCGTTTGCTGCATTAGCGGCAGGGCAACCCCAGA
>JAUMVS010000053.1 GCA_030530045.1 Phoenicibacter congonensis | reverse complement strand
GACAGGAATCGAACCCGCAACCCACTGATTACAAATCAGTTGCTCTACCGTTGAGCCACGCTGGCATCCAGCAACCTGTGAAACACACAGGAATTAAAATTTTAGTCTATTTTTAGAAAAAATGATTGTGATTTTTTATTAATTTGCAAAGCTTGCAAACCTGCAGCTACAGTCGCACTTTTTCGCCGGTAAACGACCTATTTTGCGCCGTACTCGTCAAGATAGGCTTGCATGCGAGCAAACGTGTCATCATCAATCAAGACCTCTCCGTTGATTTCGCGGTTGTGCAAATAGTCGGCAACCTCATGAATTGTGACAATTGCAGAAGTCTTCATGTTATAAAGATTTGCGACTTGCGTGAGAGCAGTTTCGGTAGTGTCTTTGCCAACCTCGCAACGGTTAAGCGAAACCTCAAGGCCGATCACCTCAACGTCAGCAGCGGCCTTGACGATTGGGTAGGTCTCCTCAATCGACTTGCCAGAAGTTGTAACGTCTTCAACGATGAGAACTCTGTCGCCATCTTTCAAATTGCTGCCAAGCAAAATGCCTGTGTCGCCGTGATCTTTAACCTCTTTGCGGTTTGAGCAATATCTAACCTCTTTGCCATAGAGGTCATGAATTGCAATTGAGGTGACAACTGACAGCGGAATGCCCTTGTAGGCTGGTCCAAACACGACATCGAAATCGAGACCGAAAGTGTCGTTAATTGCACGAGCATAAAACTCACCGAGTTTCTTTAGCTGCTCGCCTGTTGTGTAGGCACCAGCGTTCATGAAGTATGGCGATTTTC
Organism: Phoenicibacter congonensis; assembly: GCA_030530045.1. GTDB lineage: Bacteria > Actinomycetota > Coriobacteriia > Coriobacteriales > Eggerthellaceae > Phoenicibacter > Phoenicibacter congonensis_A. The sequence continues at coordinate 8,806 of JAUMVS010000053.1, read as the reverse complement.
TGCCACTCTTCAAAGTGAAGTCACCAAATTTGAGAGCGTTTGAGTTAACCATGAACTCGATGAAATCTTGTTTGTATTGCTCCATTATTAAAACCCTTTCCGCAGTGGTTATTTCTTAATTAGTAAGCTGTGCAAACTGCAAAATAGTGTGCCTTTGAATAGCAGCCCGACTAACGCAAGCCGCCTTCGCAAAAAACCCTACTCTTTGCTGCCCTTAACTTTCTTTGCAATTTTGTCGGTGATTGACATCTTCTGGCGACGATCCTCGCCCCAGAAAACAATTGCAAGCATGCCAGGGCCAACATGTGTACCGATTACTGGTCCGATGTTGGTTGTGACAATGATGAGCGAATCTTTCTTTTTCACGATCATGTCGTGCAGCTTGTCAGATTCCTTTTTGCAGTCGGCATCACCAATAATCACAACACCGTTGTAATCCTCAGGCGCGTTCTTTGTGTAATATTCCTCGAGCTGACGAATGCCCTTTTTGCGACCGCGCGCGATGCCAGCGATTTTCAAAGCACCGTCAGGGTCGATTGTGAGCATTGGCTTTACGTCGAGCTTAGCGCCAGCAATTGCAGCACTTGCAGGGATTCTGCCGCCACGCTTCAGCGATTCAAGGTCGTCAACCATGAAGAGCGCGTCGACGTAATAGCGAGCCTCTTCTGCCCAAGCAACCATCTCACTTGCAGTCAAACCTTCATTCATTTGATTGATTGCCTCGATTACAAACAAGCCTTCTGCAATTGAAGGAAGTTTAGTGTCGACGCAATAAATCTCAACATCGGGGTGCTCTGCCAGAATTTGCTCACGCGCAAGAAGCGAAGCTTCAAACGAACCTGAAAGAGCTGATGTAAAGCTCAAGAATACCGTTGGTGTTCCTTCTTCTGCAACTTTCTCAAAAGCTGTCAGAAAAGTGTGCAGCGGAATTTGGGCTGTGGTTGGTGTTTTGCCTTGACGAATTTTGTCGTAAAAATCGCGAGGCGATTGCTCAGTAAACATGTCGTCTTCATAGGCCACGCCGTCGATAAAGTAGGGCACACGCAGCAAAGTAACGCCTTCCGCGTCGACGTAGTCGGCTGGAAGGTCGCAAATAGAATCAATGATGAGATTGCACTTTCTCATTAAATAAAACTCCTTAATTTAAATTGAAAAGAGGATTTGTGGAGAGCCGCCAGTAAACTTGCCAGAAAGCTCGTCGTTGCATTCATAGGCAATGCCAATCGCAGGTCCAGAATGAACCGAAATGACCGGCGACACCGAAACGAGCTCCACCTCGTGTTTCACGAACTCCTCGACTCTTTCCTTGAAATCGAAAAGCTCTTTTGTTTTCTTGCCAGCGTAATGAACGACAACATATTTCAAGCCGTGAGCTTTTACGTCGTCAACAAAAATGTTGAACATTTTGTCATTGGCTTTAGATTTGGTGCGAACTTTTACGCTTGCAACCGCATAACCATCAACTGTCGTGATGATTGGGAAAATTTTAAGCTTTGAAGCGATTTTTGCTGTAACTGCATTGAGTCGCCCACCAAGCACCAAAAAGCGCAGGTCGGAAGGCGTAAACATGATGCGTGAGCAGCGAACGCTGTGCTCAGCAGCGTCTGCAATTTCGTCAAGAGTTCCGCCGTTGTCACGAACACCACACGCTGCAAGAAGGGCAGCCATCTGAGGACCGCATGACGCGCATGAATCAATCAAGCGGCATTGAAAGTCGCAATATTCCTTTTTGATGCGTCTAGCAGCCATGATTGCGCCTTCAAAAGAAGACGAGAGTTTGCTCGACAGAAAAACGCCAACAACGCTATCGCCTGCCTTTGCAGCTGACTCAAAATAGTTCTCGTAGCTTGCAATTGAAGGCTGGCTAGAAGTTGGCAAGTTGTCGCCACGCTCCGCCAGAGTGTCATTGAAATAGTCGAAATCCATCTCGGTGTCGAGCTGGTCTTTTCCGTCGTAGTGAACCGTGAGTGAAACAACATCGATGTTGTTCTTGTATAAATCGTCGTAAACAGACGTCGAAACCGAGTCACTTAAAATGCGAATCACTTGCGCCCCTCTCAATTTTTATCTAACTTAGCTCACTTGAAATTATACTATCGCGCTTGTTTGAGAGGTTTAGCTCTAGTCCCACAGGGTAAATGTGCGGGTAGATATTACGCTTTCTGGAGTAGTCGAGGTTGTCGAACGCGGCGCGTGCCGTCTCGCGAGCATCTTCAATTGTCCAGCTAGCGACACCCTTGCCATCTTTCATAATTTGCTCAAGCAGAACTGTGTGCTCAAGACCGCAAAGCTTTTTGTTGATGCGGTTCAGTGGGTCGACGATTGTGCAATCCATCTCAGGCTCGTTAATGTCATAAACCATGTCGCCCGCAAGCTGACCCTTGTCGTCAAAAAAGCGCATAACATTGAGCACACCAGGGTAGGTCGTTTTCTCAGGCGACTCGCTGATTTTCATCTTTGGAACCCATTTGCCGTCTTCAAAAATCGCGTTGAGTTTATAAACTCCACCCAGCGTTGGCTGATCAAAACAGCAAGCATATTTCGTTCCAACTCCAAAGGCATTTACGAACGCGCCTTCATGCAAAATTGACTCGATTTTGTATTCATCGAGGTCGTTTGAAAGAACAATGCCGACATAATCAAGACCTGCGTCGTCAAGCATTTTGCGAACGCGGCGGCTCTCCCATGTGAGGTCACCAGAGTCAATGCGCACAGCGTTCATCTTCTGGCCGCGCTCTTCCATTTCCTTTGCAACTATGATTGCATGTTTGACGCCTTCTTCAACTGAATAGGTATCAACGAGAAGCGTGCAGTTTGTTGGGAAAAGACGAGCATACTCGCGGAAAGCTTCAAGCTCACTATCAAATGACATGACCCACGAATGAGCATGCGTTCCAGAAACTGGAATGCTGAATTCCTTGCCTGCCAAAACGTTTGAAGTCGAAGAAAAACCGCCGATGTAGGACGCGCGAGCACCCCACATTGAGCCCAAGCCTTGAGCTCGGCGAAGACCGAATTCTGCGACTGCACGACCATCAGCAGCAGCTGTGATTCTCATTGCTTTAGTTGCGCTCAGCGTTTGATAATTGATGCAGTTAAGAATTGCAGCTTCAAGAATTTGGCACTGCAAAATTGGGCCATCGATGCGAACAATTGGTTCGTATGGAAAAACGAGCGAGCCTTCCTTTGGAGCGTAAACATCGACGCTCATTTTCATGTTTGCGAGGTAATCGAGGAACTTTTTTGCAAACATTGGCTCACCACAAGGGGCTGGAATGCTTGCGAGATAGTCGATTTGCTCCTGATCATAATTGAAGTTCTCAATGATTTTCATCAAAGTGCCAGAGCCGCAAAAAACAGCATAGCCGCCTTTAAATGGCAGCTTTCTGAAGTTCATTGAAAAGCTTGCGCGCTCCTCGGCGCGACCGGTCAGGAAGTAACCCTGAGCCATGGTGAGCTCATAGAGGTCAGTGTAGAGCGAATAATTCATGCGTTGAATTCATCTCCTAAAAAGTTATTTATTTGTCAGTGTTAATTTTTGTAGTTCTTCTGCGACGTGGTTTGCGCTCGTCTTTGGCGTGCCGCTCAATCTTAGTTTCTTCTTTAGAACGAGAAATGACAGAAGAGTTTCCACCTGGACGGCGAGCTGTTACGCCGCGTGATGACGAATTTTTCTTTTCTGTCGCCTCCTTAGCATGTGAGCTGTTGCTGTTTCCCCTGCGAGAACTACGACGCCGGCGTGGGCGGCTTGGCTTCTTTTCCTCGCGCTCAATTGCAGGCTTGTCAGCAAGTTTAGCACCATGAGAAGCAACCATGTGGTCATTTCCAGTGAAAAGCGAAGTGTCGATTGTTACGTTTACAGCTGAGTCAGTGAGATCGTTTAGTCTCTCCCCTGCTTCTTTCCAAACGCGTCTTCCGATTTCCCATCCATTTTCAGAAGAAGAGCCCTCTTTGAAATCGTCAACGTTGATTTTTCTAGCTTTTTCTTCCCCAACACGAACGGAAACCATGTTGTGCAAAGCGTCAACAGAAACGACCTTGCCCTCGCCATCAGGTGTTTTGATTTTTGCATTGATTTTTGGAGAGCGCTGTTTAAAGTCGGCGTAAAAATCGTTCTCGAAGCGCAAGCAGCACATGAGGCGCCCGCACATGCCAGAAATCTTAGTTGGATTTAGCGACAGGTTTTGGTTCTTTGCCATCTTGATCGTTGCGTTCTTTTGGCAGCAACAACCCGCACCCAAGCGGCAACAGCAAAGCTCATGACCGCATGGACCAAGGCCACCAATCAGCGATGCTTGCTCGCGATCGCCAATTTGTCTCATCTCAACAACGACGCCGAGCTGGTGATTTAGCTTTTTTACCAGCTCGCGGAAGTCGACACGATGGTCGCTCTTGAAATAAAACGTGCCTTTCTTCATGTCGTAGGAATAGCGAACAAACGAAGGCTCCATGCCCTCATCGCACTCAGGCGCAAGCTCGCAAAAAACTTTATATGCAGCCGTCTCAGCGGATTTTAATTCTTCATCATTAGTCAGGTCGACCTCAAGATTCACTCTTGTGCTCCTTTTAATTCAAACAACGCCGAATCTATCAACGACTCGGGGCTTACATTATAGGTTATGCATTTTTTCGCTGCGAGAACCCCATCGAGCGCCGCAACCATTTTTTGCTGCGAAGTTCTCGCCGAAAGGGTTGCAATTTCATTTGCAAAATCGTAGTTCACAACGTGTGCAGGCTCACCTGCAAGCACCATCATAACGTCATGCATGATTGAGACAATGCAATCAAAAACCATGCCCATTAGCTTTTTTTCTTGGCGCTTCAGGCCGCGTTTGTTCTGGGTGTTAATCTCTTTTTTCGCAGTCTTGCTCAAAAATTCATCGGCAAGCGCAAGCTCTTCTTCCATCTTGGCGCGATATTCATCGGTTGGGGCTTTAATGAGTTTCAAGATTTCCCGCGCAGTTTTTAGCACCGCCCAGTTTGACCTCAAAGACTCAAAAATCAGGCGCATGATTTGCTCGCGTAAATAAAGACCAGTGTTATCGCCTGGCGTGAGCATTTTGATTGCGGCTGTGATTGAGCTGCCCGAAGCAGCTAACGCAATTCGCGCCTTGCGTTCATCGGCAACTGAATTCGCCATTATGATTCTGACAGCCTCATCAGGCGGAATTTGCCTAAAAGGCACAATCACGCAACGTGAACGAATTGTTGGCAACACCGATGTGGAATTTCGTCCCAAAAGAATAAAGCAAGTGTTGGGGTTTGGCTCCTCAAGCGTTTTTAAAAATGCATTTGCTGGGCTTGTCCCCATCAAGTCGACACGGTCAATAATATAAACTTTCTTGTCGCCTTGCACAGGCATTAGCCCTGAGTCATGAATGATTTCATGCATCTGGTCGATGAGGTAGCCGCTTTGACCTTGCGGTTCGTAATATTTAACATCGGGGTGCTTGTGAGCCAAAACTTGTTTGCACGTCTCACAAGTTGCAGAAGGGATTCCGTCTCCCCCCTTTTTGCAATCGCCGTCAGCACAAATGTAGGCGCAAGCCAGGGCATAGGCCGCTTGAGTTTTATTAGAACCAGCGGGACCCAAAAACAAGTAGCTTTGAGAAATTGAATCGGAAGCAGTGCTTCTGCGTAAAAACTCGCTAACTTTCGGCTGACCAAAAATGTTTGAGAATACGTCAGCCACTACGAACTCTTCTCGCCGCTTTGCGCAGCTAATTTGTTGTGGTTCGAATCAAGCTCGTCTAAAGCTTGCGTGGCAACATCGCAATTTAGGTCTAAATCAAGCAAATCAGCAGTAGCATCAAGCACATGTTTTGCAGCTTCGCTGTGAATGCCACCGGTGCTCACTGGCTCAATGCGCTCAGGTTCTGCTTCTGCAATTTTCATAAAACCACGAGCTACACGCATCGAAAAATCGGGGCCAGCATCTTCAATTCTGTCGGTCGCCTCACGACGGTCGAGTCTTGATTTTTGCTCCTCTTCTGAAATGTAGAAAAGAATTGTTTTGTCGGGAACAAGGCCATCGCACACAAACTCGTTAGCTCTTTTGATGAAATCGATGTCCATGCCGCGGCCATAGCCTTGGTAGGCAACTGTCGAATCGAAGAAGCGATCACAAAGAACAACCTTACCCGCATCAAGCGCAGGTTTGATGACTTCGTTTACGATTTGCGAACGCGCTGCAAGATAGAGCATGAGCTCGGAAGCGTCAGTAATCTCGTGATTGTTGATGTCGAGCAAAACCTCGCGAATGTGCTCACCAATGCGCGTGCCGCCCGGTTCACGAAGCAGCAAAACGTCGTAGCCAAGACGTTCTAAAAGCGATGCAAAGAAAGCGACCTGGGTTGATTTACCAACTCCATCGCCGCCTTCGAATGTTATAAAAATGCCACGTTTATTACTCATAAATAAAGTTTAGGCTATTTTTTCTTCCTGGATTTGCTTGACGCTTTCTTCTTCGACGTAGCTTTTTTCTCTTCTTCTTTGCCTGGACAATCGAAGTTAGGGCAAAGCTCCCAAGGACCACGGTTTGTCGTGACGCAAACGATTGGGGCGCCGCAATGCTCGCAAGTTTTGTCGGTCGAGCTAATTTCTCCATTTGGTGGAAGCGGGTAACGCGTTTGGCACTCGTCAAAGTTTTCGCATGTGACAGAGCGCTTTAAAGTGCGAGGGTTTCTGCGGGCGATGAGGTTTGAGTCAATGCCAGCTGCCGCACAATTTGGGCACTTGCCAACGACGACTTCAGGCTCCTGGTTTGAAGCGCAATGAGGGTCGATGCACATGAGGCGTGGCTTCGTTCTAAATTGTGTGACCTTGACTTGAGGCATTCCGCAATCTGGGCAAGGTTCAGTCGTGCTTTCAATTTTTCCAGAAGGAAGAGGGTACGTCACATCGCAATCAGGCCAGCCTGAGCATCCGATAAACATCGAGCGTGTTTTCGCAGAAGCGCGAAGCTGCAAATCTTTGCCGCACTTTGGACATTTGCCAACATAGGCATCGGCTGAAACTGCGTCAGCCAGCGCCTCGCCCACTTCTTCGACATGAGGAAGCAAGTTCTCAAGCTCGCTAGCCAAATGATCGCAAGAATCTTTGACGACCGACTCGCGAGTGTCTTTGCCTTCAGCGATTTGGTCCATGCCAGCTTCAAGTTCAGCTGTCATTTCAGAATGAGTAATGTGCGGCGCAAAAGCACCGAGCGCATCAATGACTGCAATGCCAAGCTGAGTTGGCTCGATTGGGTCGTTTTGGATGTATTTAACCTGGTTCAGGCGCTCAATAATGGAGTGGCGCGTAGCCTTAGTTCCAAGACCGTGCTTTTCCATCTCTTGAATCAAGCGGCCGCTCGAATAGCGAGCAGGTGGTTTAGTTTGATCTTTTGCAATGCTCGTTTCGTTAACAGCAATCTTTTGTCCAACTTCAAGCTGAGGCAGCTGTTCGTCTTTTTTCAAGCCGTAGGGGTAAATCTCCCTAAAGCCAGGCTTGACTAACACGTCGCCTTTCTTGTTGAAAGCTTCGCCGTTAATGTCGAGCGTGATTTTTGTGCCTTCAACAGTGGCGGGACCTGAAAGAGTTGCGAGGAAGCGGCGAGCAATCAAGTTGTAGAGCTTGAAGCTTGAGGCATCCATGTCGTCAGGAGTTGCACCCTTTACTGGATAAATTGGAGGGTGGTCAGTCGTTTCCTTTTTGCCACGAGTTGCAGTGATTTTGCCTGCCGACAAAAGCTTGTCGCAATAGGGGCGATAGGCTGGGTTTAGCTTCAATGACGTGACAATTTCTGCCAGGTTGAGAGTTTTAGGATAAACAGTGTTGTCAACACGAGGGTAGGAAATAAAGCCTTGCATGTAGAGGCTTTCTGCCAAACGCATGCATCTAGCAGGCGTAATTCCTTCCGCACTTGCTGCTGCCATGAGCGAAGTTGTATTGAAAGGAACAGGGGCAGCCACCTGGCGGCTTTTCTTCTCGATGTCACTAACCGTCGCACAATGTGCATCTTTTACTGCATCAAACGATGTGTTTGCGGCAGCTTCATCAAAAATTCTGCCGGCAGCATGCGTTGCTTCAAAAACGTCATCGGAATCATCGACGCCATTGCCAGTTGGTCCGACTTCTTCGCTCTTATCAACGACTGCTTTAATGGTCCAGAAATCCTCAGGCTTAAAAGCCAAGCGTTCGCGCTCTTTTGCAACAATGAGAGCTAGCGTTGGCGTTTGAACACGGCCCGAAGAACGAACGTTTCCATAACCTGCAAAACGAGCAAGCGTCAAATAGCGAGTCAAAACTGCACCCCAAATGAGGTCGATGTCTTGACGCGTTGCACCTGCACTTGCCAGGCATTCGTCGACGTCAACTAGGTTATTGAACGACTCTGTGATTTCCTGCTTAGTAAAAGAAGAGTAGCGAGCACGATAGATTTGCGCCTCGGTGTTGACCTCAAGGCACTGGTTCATGGCATCTTTGCCGATGAGTTCTCCTTCGCGGTCGTAGTCAGTCGCAATGATGATGACGTCGCTTTTCTTCGCGAGGTTCTTAAGCGATCTGATGATTTCTTTTTCTTTTGGAAGCTTAACAATTGGCGAATAGACAAGATAGGGCAGCGCCTCCATCTTCCAGCCTTTTAAATCAACGCCATCAACCGAAAATGGCTTCTTCTTTTTAAAAGGTGGTTTCGGCAAAGTTCGCGGAATGTGCGCCTTGACCTTGCCAAACTCATCGCTAATTCCGTACCATCCGCGCGACTTATTCCACGCGATGGAGTCAACGAAATTTGGTTCGAGAATGTGACCTCTCAGGCCAATTG
>JAUMVS010000383.1 GCA_030530045.1 Phoenicibacter congonensis | reverse complement strand
GGAGGCGGCAACAATGGCTAACATACAGGAACGCCGGGACAAGTCCGGTCGGTTAATATCCTACTCTATCCGAGTACATCGCGGACGCGGGGCAGACGGAAAGCAGCTCAAGCCATACACCGCAACGTTTGATGTTTCCCCGACATGGACGGAAAAGAGCGCGCGAAAAAAGGCCGAAGCTTTCGCCGCGACCTTTGAAAAAGAGTGCAGAGAGGGCATCACTTCCGACAGCCGCCAGAAGTTCGCCGATTACTGCGAATATGTAATTACCCTGAAAGAACAGCGCGGAGTGAAGCACAGCACAATAGTCCGCTACAAAGAGCTTACAGCCCGCCTATACCCTGCCATAGGACATATAAAGCTCAAAGAGCTGCGCCCCGATCATCTGAACAGCCTATACACAGCCCTGTCAAAACCGGGCGTTGGTAAGGGAACTGCACAGGCGACAGCGAAGATTGATATTCCCGCTCTGCTCAAAGAAAACAAGCTGTCCCGCTCTGCCATATCAGAGAAAAGCGGCGTCCCGCTCCGCACCGTATACGACGCAGTTAAGGGCAAGTCCGTTAACAAGGCCGCTGCACTGGCCATAGTCGATACCATAGGTCTCCCGCTCGAAAGGCTCTTTACCGTCCGCGAAAATACCCGGACGCTCTCAGCCAAAACAATACTTGAGTATCACAGGCTGATTCACACCGTGCTTGATCAGGCAATGAAAGAGGGACTTATACCGTCAAACCCTGCCGACCGTGTAATACTGCCAAAGGCCGAAAAGAAAGAGGTCAATTACTTCCAGCCCGAAACCGTCACCGCGATCCGTGAAGCATTGGAAACCGAGCCTATCAAATGGCAGATGCTCACTCATATGCTGCTTATTACCGGCGCACGGCGCGGGGAAATACTCGGGCTGAAATGGGCTAACGTCGATTTCAAGGGCTTTCGTGTTTATGTGTGCAACAACATCCTATATACGCCGGAGCGCGGAGTATACGAGGACACACCGAAAACAGAGCGGTCAAAGCGCTATATTTCCCTACCTGCCGAGACTATGCGGATGCTGAAACGGTATCAGACATGGCAGCTCTCCGAGCGGCTGCGTCTTGGCGAATACTATCAGGATCAGGGCTTTGTGTTCGCACAGGATAACGGAAAGCCTATGCACCCGGACTCCGTAACAGATTGGCTCGGTAAGTTCAGCAAGCGGCACGGTCTGCCGCACATCAACCCCCATGCGTTCCGTAACACGATGGCTTCAATGCTGTACTTCAACGGCGTGGACAGCGTGAGCATATCAAAGCGGCTTGGTCATGCGCAGGTGAGCACAACGGCAAATATTTACGCTCATGTTATGGAAGAAGCCGACCAAAAGAACGCCGATATACTCGCAGAAATATTCCTAAAACAGGCGTAAAAATAGCGGGAGTTGAATTAAAGTTGAATTCTTTTCCCGCTCGCTCTTTTTAATTCGTCCGAAAAGTTATGAAAAACGCCGTCTCAAGTTCTGAAACGGCGTTTTTGATGGTTGCGGGGGAAGGATTTGAACCAACGACCTCCGGGTTATGAGCCCGACGA
>JAUMVS010000382.1 GCA_030530045.1 Phoenicibacter congonensis | reverse complement strand
AAAGCCGACCTCTTCATCGACGACCGCAACCTGGGAGGACTTCCCGACTGGGGCGAGATCTACCACGTGATCACCGAAGGCCTCACATTCCGGAAATATTACCTCAGCCAGTCCGACGACCGGCAGGCTTCATCCCAGAAAAAATCCTTCTGGAGCCGCCTGAAGAAATAAATCCTCAGCGGACATATTCACACAATGAAAGCGACAACACCTATCACCTCCGCCGCCATTATGGCCGCCGGCCTCCTCTGGTACGAGATCGACGACTCCAGCGACCTTAAATATGCCGAGGCACACATAATCAGTAAGATAGACACGCTCTCCTCCGCATCACGCCATTGAATATAACCCTCCTCCTCCGAATATTCCTTATAGTCCAGACATTTTATGGATGCCAAGAAACTTAAAGCGATCATTATGATGGGAGAATCCACCACCGTCCAATTCAAAGAACGCGTGGACGATTCCTATAAGATCGGGTGCGAGTTCGTCGCTTTCAGCAACTCGCAAGGAGGGCTTCTGGTTGTCGGGGTAAATGATAAGACGGGAGAAATCACAGGCTTGTCCTACGAGGAGATCCAAAAGACATCGAACCTATTGTCAAATGCCGCGTCAGACAATGTCAGCCCCTCGATAACAATTATGATCGAGACCGTAGTATTGGATGGAAAGGCTGTTGTTGCCGCACGCGTGGCGCAAGGACTTGACAAACCGTACAAAGACAATAAAGGAATAGTCTGGATAAAGAATGGCTCTGACAAGAGGAAAGTGTTCTCCAATGAGCGGTTAAGGATCTTGATGCAGAGCTGTGGCAGGCTATTCGCAGACAGGGACAGCGTTCCGGAATCATCCTTTGAGGACATATCCCTACCTACCCTGAAGCAATTTCTGATAGAGAAATATAGGAATAATCTCGCTGACGACTTTCAACTGTCAAGGTTGGACGATTTTTCAGTCGAGAACCTTGTCGGCAAGATCGCACCCGGAATCACTCCGAAACAGCTACTGCAAAACACCTCCCTGATGGACAAAGAAGGCAGGCTGACATTGGCCGGCCTCCTGCTTCTTGGAAAGAATATTCTGAAGTTCTACCCAGTCTTTACAATCAGATGCATCTCTTTTGTAGGCAACGACTTGAGCGGAGACAGGTTCAGGGATCGCCTCGTCGGCACCGATATGGAAGGAAATCTTCTTACACAGTTCAAGGCCGCTATGGCATTCGTCAACCGGAACCTGAAAAGCCGTCAGGTAGAGGATGAGTTCAACAGTCTCCCGGCACTGGAGATTCCACCGCAAGTATTCGTCGAGTTTATCGTCAACGCCTTGATACATCGAGACTTTTACCAGACCGCACAAATAAGGCTACTGATTTTTGACAACAGGGTCGAGATTCATAGCCCAGGTAATCTGCCTATGGACGTGACCGAAGACACTCTGTTAAACGGGATATCCAAGCCACGCAATCAATTGCTGTTTGACAACGCGGTTTACCTTCTCCCATACGTAGGCATTGGCAGCGGAATCGTCAGGGCGTTCAGGGATTTCAAGGACATAACTATTGAAAACAAT
>JAUMVS010000381.1 GCA_030530045.1 Phoenicibacter congonensis | reverse complement strand
CTAAATTAGTTGTGTCTTTGTCATCCTTGACCACTTCAGCAAACAAAAACGTTAGACTAGTAGTTAACGAGGAAGAATGCATTTCTGGTGGTGAGAACTGCAGCTTTCTTCCTAATATTGCGACGTTCATTGTTGGTGGCATTGAATCGGAGACAGCGATATTGAGACTTGACGACCGAGGAGTTTCTGTAGCAGGCGGTTCGGCTTGCTCCTCAGGTTCAACGACCGCTTCTCGCGCATTAAAAGCAGTAGGCATTTCTGATGACGATGCCTTTTGTGAACTCAGAATTTCATTTGGACGCTACACTACTGAAAACGATATTGAGACATTCATTAATGAATTCAAAGAGGTGATTTAAATGGGGACCATCGTTAAAACCAGTAAAGGCGAAATCAAAGTTAAGGAAGACACAAAACGCGTAATGTATATTGGTGAGCTCGAGCAAGCGTTGCTTAAGCGCTACCCTGCAAAAGACGCAGTTCCAGGCGATAAGACTGGTCTTTTGGTCGGTGACCCAATGCAGAGAATCGAGAGAGTTGCTGTGGCTCTCGACCCAACAGTAAATTCTATTTATGCAGCTAAATCTTCTGGATCAAACGTCCTTTTGACGCACCATCCATCCTACAGAAGCGGAGTGGAAGGTTTTCATCCGGCAGCTATCGCAGGTAACACAACAGGTTCGGTTGTCTATGAGGCAATTCGTAATGGTGTTGCGCTCATGAACTTCCACACTGCACTCGACGTTAGCCACGATGCGCAGAGAGTCTTGCCATCGCTTCTTCACTTGACTCCTCTTAAAGGCACAAGAAAAGTCGATGGTGTGAAAGTTAAAAACAAGGTTTTGCTTCCAAACGAAGGCTCGAAAGACAAAGGCTTTGGTCAGGTTTGTGAAGTTGAGGAAGTTTCTCTTTCAGAACTTGGGTCAAGGTGCACAGCAGTTTTCGGAAGGGCACCAAGAGTGTGGGGAGACCTTGAAAGAAAGTGCAAGACGGCAGTTACTGCAACGGGTAGTGCTGGCAATTTGATTGACGCTTGCCTAAAGAACAAAATTGACGTGTTGATTGCCGGCGAGGTTAAGTATCATGATGCGTTGGCTGCGAGCGAGTCGGGTTTGTGCATTATCGATCTTGGACATGATGTCTCTGAACTGCCATTAGCTGCAGTGCTTGCTAATTCTTGCAAAAAGGCAGGTCTAGAGTCATCGAGAATTGTTATTCTTGACCAAGGTCACAACTGGGAACAAATTAGACCCATAACAATCTAATTTTTGTTGAACAAAAGCAGCGTTTAGCATATTATGACAATATCTCATGAGTGCTTTTAAACGCAGGGGGTTTAGAAGTGAAGGCATCGAAAACAGACATCAACAATCTTAAAAAAATTCAAGACGTTGACGCACAGATTAAAACTGTGAAGTCTGCCGTTAAAGCGATGCCCGAAATCAAAGAATTCGCTTTAGTTTCAGAAAAGCTCAAAGAGGTTTCTGAGCAGCTCAAAAAAGTTGAGATGATGAAGAAGAATGTCACGAAGCGCTATGAAAAAATGCGCGTGGAGGACCAGGGCCTCAT
>JAUMVS010000380.1 GCA_030530045.1 Phoenicibacter congonensis | reverse complement strand
TTATTGTGATGAGAATCATGGACAAGGACATTTTATATTAACAGGCTCAACTTCTAAGGTAAAGGAAACGCGCCATACTGGAACAGGTCGAATTTCAACATTGAAAATGTATCCTATGAGTCTTTATGAATCAAAAGAATCAAATGGGACTATATCTTTGATTGATTTATTTGATAAAAAAGAAAATCTTGAAAAAGGTTGCGTATCGCAATTAACAATTGAGAACTTAATATTTGCTGCTTGTAGAGGAGGATGGCCAGAAAGTGTTCTGTTGAATGATTCACAAGCACAATTAGCTATTCCTAAAGATTACTTTAAACAGATATATCAAAAAGATATGTTTAGTGTAGATATAGTAAAAAGAAATCCTCAGACAATGAGGGCTGTCCTTAGGAGTTATGCTAGAAACATTTCTACTCTAGCAAAAAAAGTAAGTATTTTGGATGATGTTAATGCTACAAATACCATTTCGTCCGATACACTTGATGATTACATTTCTGTATTAGAAAAGTTATATATTGTTGAAGATATATATGGTTGGTGCCCACAAATTCGCTCAAAAACAGCAATGAGGAGTGGACGCAAAAGAGAATTTGTTGATCCTTCTATTGCTGTTGCAGCACTAGGCGGTTCACCAAAAATGTATAACTTAGATTTGAAGACTTTTGGTTTTATCTTTGAGACTTTGTGTATTAGAGATTTAAAGATATATTCCCAATCTTTAAGCGGAGAAGTATCATATTATCACGATAACTCCGGGTTAGAAGCTGATTGCGTTTTACATCTAGATGATGGTAGATATGCTCTAATAGAATTCAAATTAGGAACCTTTGAAATAGAAGATGGAGCAAAAAACTTAAACACTTTACAGCGTTTAATTGAAGAACATAACAAGAAGTCAAAGTCTAAAATAAGACTGCCCGACTTAAAGATAGTCGTAACTGGCAGTAAATATGGCTATCGAAGAGATGATGGCGTATTTGTTATACCTATTGGATGTTTAAAAGACTAAGCGCGAACGCCTTAATAATTAAACAAAAATTATGATTACTATTGAAATTTGTAGAAACTAAAAAATTTAAAAGCACTTCTTTCTGTTTTTCATACATTCTTCAACTTTATCACAGTGATAACAAAGTTCATTATCACCATAACCTTGTTCAAAGAATGTCTTATAGTTTTCTACTGTAGTATTGGCGATATTATCAAGTGCTTCTGCTGTTAAATATGCTTGATGTGATGTTATCAATACATTTGGTAGATTGATTAAACCCTGTAATGTTTCATCGTCCATTATTTCACTAGAATAATCTTTAAAAAAGACATTAGATTCTTCTTCGTATACATCTAGACATGCTCCTTTTAATTGTTTATCTTTTAAAGCATGTAATAAATCAACACTATTTATTAAACCACCTCTAGAAGTATTAATAATAATTGGTTTTCTTTGCATTGTATTAATGGTATCGGCATTAATCATATGATAAGTATCACTAGTTAATGGGCAATGTAAAGATATAATATCTGATTTCTTGTATAATTCATCTAAGCCAACATACTCAATATTTTCACTATGG
>JAUMVS010000379.1 GCA_030530045.1 Phoenicibacter congonensis | reverse complement strand
CCCCGGGTTCCTTGACTACCTCTTCGGAGACCAGCTCGCGGGAGATCTCAACGCCGTCTTTATATGTAACTGTGAATACGGTGCGCTTTTGTCCTTTTTCACCGGGCTCTATTATGCTGGTACTGCCCGGTGTAAGGTAGGCCACCTCTTTGGTCTCCACCGGAGGTTCGATATCCTCCAGCACCTCCACCCTTTTGGTCTCCATCTTATTGACCACGATGGTCGTATCCTCATACAGGTAAGCCAGCCGGGGCATATCCAGTATGTCGTCGTCGTCGACGGTCACACCGGCTTCGTTCAGGGCCTGCTCCACCGTAAGCGGCTGGCTGTGAACGGTAAACGTCTCCTGATTCGCCTCAACGGTTACGTCGATGGCCAGGCGCAGCCAAATAGTCATGCCGTCATATATCTTCTGATCAAGAGGCATGCCCAGATAGTCGTCCTGCGTAAGGTGGATATGCTGCTCTTTAAGCAATTCACCGACAGTCGCGCAGTTGGTCGATACTTCCTGCGGCCTGGAATTAACGTTCAGCGTAACGACCATAGAGGTAAGGTCGTCCACTGCGATGCTGCCGCCCTCGATTCGATCATAACCCCAGGCCACGGCAACGCTGGTAAAAATCAGGAGCATAGCGGCAAAGACCAGCGCAAAATGGAAGCGTCTGGTCTGTTTTTGTGCAATATGCTCCGGATGGTAAGCATCGCGATCGCTGCGGACATGCGCCGTTTCGGCTACTTGCTTCTTAGACTCCAGCCCTACTGCGCCGATATTATCCGCAACCGGCAGCTCTATATTGTTGATCGTGCCGTGTGTCTTCATAAATTGACAGTTCTAAAAAAATCAGATACGGAACAGGGTTTTACCGTTTTCCGTACAGATATCAGCCATTTCTTCCGCATCCAGGCCGCGAATCTCAGCCAGCTTGGCAGCGGTAAAGGCAACGAAGGCAGGTTCGTTGCGCTTGCCACGGTTGGGCTCGGGCGCCAAATAGGGGCAGTCCGTTTCCACCAGCAGCCGGTCCAAGGGCGCTTTGGCGGCTACCTCAAGAGCGACCCGGGCGTTTTTAAAGGTCAGCGGTCCGGCAAAGCTGATATAAAAGCCCAGCCGCAGGCACTCTTTTGCGATCTCCCAGGAGCAGGAGCAGCAGTGCAGCACGCCGCCGTTTACACCGGCGCGGTTACGCTTCATGATGTCCAGCATATCGTTATGCGCGTCGCGGTCATGGATAATTATGGGTTTCCCGGCCTGCTTCGCGCTGTCTATCTGGGCCACAAAAGTCTTTCTTTGATGATCGCGGTCAGGCGTGGGCCAATAATAATCCAACCCGATCTCGCCCCAGGCCACGCATTTTTCCGTCTGAGAAAGCTCAAAGAGCTTTTCCAGCGTCGCATCGTCCAGACCGGCGCTGTCGCTGGGGTGAAACCCGATAGCCGCGTAGATCGGCAGCTCCGGTCTGGACCAGCGTTCAGCGATATGCACGGCAAGGAGCGAGCTCTTCCAATCGCAGCCTATAGTGTTGATCACGCCGACCCCGGCAGCAGCTGCCTTTTCCATTGCAAGAACGCAGACGTTTGCAAC
>JAUMVS010000378.1 GCA_030530045.1 Phoenicibacter congonensis | reverse complement strand
GACTGTGTTGATGTCCTTCTCCGCTTTCGTGAGGTATTTCTCGTCACCGGTCATCCTGTAGGCGTATGAGCAGGCGATGATCCTGTTCGCTGCCTCCACGGAAACATCCAGAAGACGCTTGCCGACTTTCTGGTACGTAAGGTCCCTCTTGTTCAGGACCGTGTTGGCGTAGTCGATCATCAGCTTGTGGAGCATCGTGACGTTCTCATCACTCCCGGATTCTATCTTGGCCTTTATCGATGCCTCTGCGTCTTTAGTCAGTATCACCCTCGGGTGGTTGGACGCTGTCAGTTTTGAGTAGTCCGGCTTGCCGGTGGATGGCTTCTCCGTGCCTCCTCCGCCGGTGGTTGACCCGCTCCCCGGCTTGTAGGTGTCCGGTTCTTTGGAGCAGGCCAAGCAAACTAAGGCGGCGGATACCATCAGCGCCAGTGTCTTAAGGTATCTCTTCATTCTTTTCTCTCTTATCTGTTTTCAGTGTCTTTCATACACCTTACACTCTGTCCTGAGGCGCGTGTTCCGGCGGAAGCCCATTGGCTGCTCTTGAACCTGAACCAGAGTTGGTAGGCTTTGTGATCGGTGCTGTTGTAGCTTCCGGAAGGGGAGTTGGACCAGCAGGAGACAATGTCGTTCTTGTTGTTGTCCGGGTTTCCGGCCGTGTTGCCCCATTTCACTCCAGAGAACGGCCAGTAGGCTTCGTGCTCTCCGTCGTACTTGTAGACGAGCCATTTCATCTTGCTTCCGTTCTTGAAATCCTGTTCTCTACCATCAATGACTTCCTTGATGATGGCAGGGGAGACGACCATCCAGCCGGCAGGACAAGGGTCGAAAATCGTCTTTGCGCCGTTCTCCGCCGAGCCCTCGGAATCACCATTGTTAGGGTTCCCCCAGAAGTCATCCTTGCGGTCTGATCTGCTGCCAGTCTGTGATCCGAGGTACCAGTCACCAAGATGGTTGTCCGCTCCGTCAGTGTAGAAGAACACATCTGGATTCTTCGCCGAAACCTTGAGATTTGTGACATTTGTGGATGCTTTCTTGTAGGTTTGGCTTCCCCAACTGAAACCGAATGGACGGCCCCATTGGCAGTAAATACCTACTCCGTGCCAGTTGTCGTAGTCCGGAGCGTAGCCGTTTCCGAGGTTCCTGTCCATCACGACACCGTTCTTGTACTGATGCTCCTGAACGCCCTGCGGCACGTACCAGATGTTGAATGACCAGATATATTCCTTCTTGGCGTTGCAGATTCCCACTTTGCCGACATAACCGGTATAGCCATCCTTGTTCGCCCTGATGGTAAGGGTGTAGTCAGGATTGATCTCCACGAACTCGGCGTAGTCATCAGGTGACTTAGGGTTGTTCCTCTTGCCGTTTATGACGATCGGATAGTTGCTTCCGTTAAGGTTGTGGGCATAGATGATCTTTGCGTACTTAGGCTCCTCGCAACCGTTGAAGAAACCGCGAGCCTTGACATCAATTGTGAATTCATTGTTGCCCTCTGTGGCCATAAACGTGTTCTGCGGTCCGTAAGCCCAGCCTTCGGCCAGCATTCTGGTCTCCTCCGGTTCGTACCACGCAAACTTGT
>JAUMVS010000052.1 GCA_030530045.1 Phoenicibacter congonensis | reverse complement strand
GCGGACATGGCTCAGCTGGTAGAGCACCACCTTGCCAAGGTGGGGGTCGCGGGTTCGAACCCCGTTGTCCGCTCCATTTGAACTTAAAGCCAGCTCATTAATTTGGGCTGGCTGTTTTTCTTAAATGGCGACGTGGCCAAGTGGTAAGGCAGAGGCCTGCAAAGCCTTTATCTCCGGTTCGAATCCGGACGTCGCCTCCATCTTTTAAATTCCTTGTTTTAACTTAATAGCTTACTGATTCTTATCGCTATTCTTAAGTGCGGAGAAAACTGCTATCGAAGCAATTGGCGCTAGTTTTTGTTTAGACGTCTTAAATCAGCCTCCCTGGGGATTCTCGCAGCCTTAAAGACTAGTTCCGCTGTCTCACTTAATTTATGAGAGATTATGTCCTCTTATGGAGTTTTAGAACTTTTTTAGTGTTTGTTTTAGGGCATTAATGGAAATCGGGCTGGGTAACAAATCAAACACAGATGTTAAAGCTCCGAAAGCAGCATTGCGTAATTTGCTTTAACTTGGAGAGGTCGTTTATTCGTTGTTTGAAAAGTGTTTGATTGCGTCGTCGCCGACAATGATTCTTGAAGCCTTTGGAAGAATGTCAGCGGAAAAAGGCGTTGTGATGCCTGCTGGTTCTCCGTCATATTGCACTTGCAGAGGTGGGTCTGTCACAACTTCGATGTGTTTGCCTTTGAATACCTGGAATGCATCGGTGCGTGAAGGGAAGTCGCCTGAGCGATCAAGAACAGCTGACATCAGCGCTGGAATGAGACCAATTGCATCTGATGTGTTAAACACGACCACATCAAACATGCCATCGGTCGGGTTGTTTTCATGCACAACAGAAAGGTCAAACTGAATTCGTGAGAAGTTTACTAGCAAAACTCCCACGCCCGATGTTGAAATTTCCTCATCATCGACTTTCAATTCAATCTTTGCATGCTGAGGCGCAAAGTTAGCAACCGCTGCAGTCGCGTAGGAAAGCGGACCTAGGATTTTCTTGCCAGGAATTGCCTCTTGCATAATAGTGGCGTCGTAGCCGGCTCCTGCCATGATTGAGAAGCCTTTTTTTCTGCCGTCGCTAAGAGTAATTTCGCCGAGATCAAAATCAAGGGTTTGCATTTCGTAGGTAATCTTCGCTAGCGCTGGGTCATCGATTGGCAAATAAAGGTTAAGTGCCATGAGGTTTGCAGTGCCAGCAGGGTAGGGCAAAATTGGAATTCCAGTGTTTGCCATAGCGTGCGAGACAGAAGCGAATGTTCCATCACCGCCTGCACAGATTACTGCATCATATTCATCAGCATCATAGAGAAAAGACGTCGGGTCCCAGTTGTTTCCGCATGAGCGCACCGTGATGTCTTCTGCAAATTGAGAGCATTGACGAATGTATGAAAACACTGCCTTTGCAGACAGTCCTGAATCTTGATTGTTGATTACGAGCAGTTTCATACATTTGTTCCTTTGCTAAGATAATTATACAAACACATTAATTTAGGAAATACTTTGGTCTACATAGATACAACTCAAAAATTAAATAATTTCATCGACAAAGCGCTCAAGTCAAAAGTAATTTTCATCGACACAGAATTCATGCGCGAAAAGACCTATTACCCGCAACTGAGTTTGATTCAATTCCAAATTGGCGATGAATCGTTTATCTTTGATCCTTTTTGCTTTAAGAACATAAAACCGCTAGCGAAGGTTTTTGATGCAGAAGATGTGTTGAAGGTTTTTCATGCCTCAGCTCAAGATCTAGAGATTCTCTATTACGAGACTGGCGTTGTGCCTCACCCGCTTTTTGACACACAATTGGCTGCTGCTGTGACCGATGGCCTAAACCAGCCAGGTCTTGCTAATTTGTTGAAAAAATCGCTCGGCATTTCAATTGATAAATCGGAGGGTTTTACCGACTGGAACAAGCGTCCACTGACTGAAAAACAGCTTGAATATGCAATTGAAGACGTGCTCTATTTGCCAGAACTTTTTGATTATCAATGCAAAAAAATGAAGATGTTGGGCAGGGAAAGCTGGCTAGATTATGAGTTCGTGGAGCTTTCTCGTCAGGACCGCTTTGATGAAGACCCTCGCGAGCGCTACATGCATTTAAAGCATGTAAACAAGCTAAAGCCTCGCCAGCTTGCTTTGGCACGCGAGCTTGCTGCTTGGAGAGAAAATCGTGCTAAGAAGCTAAACATTCCTCGCAAATGGGTTTTAACCGATGAGCAGGTGACAGAAATTTGCAAGCGCGACCCAAAAACAATCGATGCTCTTTTTAATGTTAGAGGCGTGCAGAATTCATTGAAAATCAGCGAGGCACGAGAAGTCCTTGATGCTCTAAAAGCTGGCAGAAAATGCGACAAGGCTGATTACCCGCAGCTTGCTGACAGTGGTGCGGCTGAGGAAAATGTAGATGACATCGTGTTTTTAATGAATGCTCTTCTAAAGCTTCGCGCAACTCAGAATTGCATAGCTCAATCGGTCATTGCAAACAACCATGATTTGGTTGATTTGGCCAGAGGAAAACGCAAGAAATCTCCGCTTCTTAAAGGCTGGAGAAAAGAACTTGTTGGGCAAGAATTAATCGATTTGCTCGACGGTAAAATTGGGATTACCTGCAGTAACGGTGCACTTAAAGTACAGCATTTAGGGTAAATGCTTTTACCCGAATAACCGCCTAAAGTGCGGATGCTAACATTTTTTTAGAAAGAATTTTGTTACACATCTTTAATTTAGAAAGTTTAAAAAATGAGTGGCTATTACTTAATCATTATTGTTTCGATGGTGCTTGGATTTGCTGTCTCTGGCCTTGTGAATGGTCGAATGAAAGCAAACAAGCGAGTTGCAGTTTCGACTGGTCTCACTGGACGACAAGCAGCGTTAAAAATGCTTGCTGACAACGGGGTTACAAATGTGAACGTAGTGCAGGGCAGGGAAGGGCAAGATCATTTCGACCCTCGCACAAACACAATTGCGCTTTCACCTAGCAACTACAACTCAACATCACTAACTGCTTCTGCTACTGCCTACCACGAGGCAGGGCATGCGCTGCAATATGCAACTAAATACAATCCGCTTTTCATTAGGTCGGCAATGGCTGGTCCTGTGACACTTTGCTCTAACTTGTGGATCTTCATTTTGATGATTGGAATTGCAACGCAAGCTACAGGGCTCACACTTCTAGCATGTGCAATTTATGCATTCGTAGTGCTTTTTCAGCTTGTAACACTGCCTGTTGAATTTAACGCTTCGGCTCGTGCATTGAAATATTGCAAATCGATTGGCTTTCGTTCAAGTGAGCTCACGCGCTCATCACAGCTTCTTCGCGCATGCGCGCTAACCTATGTAGTGGCAGCTCTAACTGCAGTTTTGCAACTTGCCTGGATCTTCCTTCAGTCGGAGAGATAATGGCTGTGCCAAATATGCCTGATGACGGAGCTAAAAGTTACCTTACAGTCAAAGAGGCAATTAATCTTGCCGATAGTGCTCTAAGCGAACTTTTCTTTGTAATTCAAGGCGAAGTTAGCAGTGTCTCAAACCGCAAGAATTACAAAGCAGTTTATTTCACACTTAAAGACGATGATGGCAAGTCACAAATCAACTGTCTCATTTGGAAAAATACCTACGAGGAAATTGGCATTGAGCTAAAAGAAGGAATGCTTGTCAAAATTAAAGGCAAGTTTTCCATTTATGCCGCAAGGGGTGAGCTTAGCTTCAAGGCTTGGGGCTTTGAGCCTGTTGGTGAAGGTGACCTTCGTGTCAAAATTGAAAGGTTAATTAAAAAACTTGATGCCGAAGGTTTGTTCGAGCCAGAACACAAGTTGCCAATTCCGAAATATCCAGAAAAAGTTGGCGTTGTGACATCGGGTAGTGGCGCTGTAATTCATGACATCATTCGCACAATTAATCGCAGAGCCCCCTACTTTGAACTTGATTTCTGGGGTGTTTCTGTTGAGAGTTCTGAGCAAATGGGACAAGCGCTGCTTTCTCTTGATGAGCTTGGTCTCGATGCGATTATTTTTGGTCGTGGTGGCGGATCTTTTGAAGATTTCATGCCGTTTAACGATGAAAAATTAGTGCGAATTATTTACTCAATGAAAACTCCAGTGATTACTGGCATTGGGCACAATAACGACAATTCAATTTGCGACCTTGTTGCCGACTATTGTGCTTCAACTCCAACCGCAGCTGCCGAGAAAATTACTGAAGGTCTTTTTGAGCTCAGAAACCAAGTTGACTCAATTAAGACCTATCTTGCCGATTTAGTCACTTCGCGAATTGATATTCAATCTCAATACCTTGAAAAAATGAAGCTGCGCCTCAACGCATGTTCTCCAGAAAGCGTTCTTGCCAGCAACAAAATGCGATTTGATTATAACCTGTCGCGTTTGAATTCTGCAATTGCAGCTTGTCAGAAAACTCAAGCTTCTGAATTAAAAAATTCAGTTGCACGCCTGCAAGCGCTATCGCCAATGTCAGTTTTCTCGCGAGGCTATTCTTGCGCTACAAATTCACAAGGGCATGTTCTGTCAAAAGTCGAGCAGTGCGAGGTTGGCGAAAGCATTTCTGTGATGCTAACAGATGGGTCTTTGAACTGCGAAATTAAATCGAAATCTAGCGAACAAACATTTAAAGACGAGCTAAACACTACTTTTTAAGAGGAGCAAATAATGGCTGAAGAAAAAGAAACCAAAACGTTTAATGAGCTTTACGCAAGCTTGGAAGAAGTAATCAACAAGTTAGAAGCTGGCAATCTTGAGCTTGAACAGAGCCTCAATGAATACTCAAAAGGCGTCAAGATTGTTGCCGAACTTCAATCAAAACTCGACGCCTCAGAGGTTATGATTAAGGAACTAGCGGGGGAGATTGATAAAGACACCGACTCTGGCTCTTCTACAATTTCTCATTCGTAAAACTAATCTTTTAAAAGTTGCTTTAGGGAGGTTTTTAAATGAAGACTAAAGACGATTGCCTTTTTTGCAAAATCGTAGCAGGAGAGGTGCCTTCTACAAAGGTTTATGAGGACGATTTGGTTTATGCTTTTGACGACATTAACCCAATGATGCCTGTCCACACGCTTGTTATTCCAAAAGATCACTACGACAACATCGCCGATGATATTCCAGCTGATGTTGCTGCAGGAATTATTCATGGCGTTCAAAAGGTTGCTGAAATCAAAGGCGTCAAAGAGCCAGGCTTTAGAGTTTGCGTGAACACTGGCAAGCACGGTTGCCAGGCAGTTAACCACGTTCACTTCCACGTCATGGGTGGCGCTCAGATGGACACGGGTTCTCCACTAAAGCAAAACATGGGCAAATAATCAACTTTTTATTTTTTTTGCTTAAAATAGAAAAGGTTGCTTTTTAACAAAAATCAGAAAGGTAAATTAATGAAGATTTTAGTTGTGAATGCTGGTTCTTCTTCAATGAAGTTCCAATTGATCGATGTTGAGGCACATGAGGTTCTCGCAAAAGGTCTTTGCGAAAAAATTGGTCTCGGAGAGGGCATTTTCTCCTACGGCATCGACGAAAAGGTCACTTCAAACCCAGTTATGAATGACCACTCAGAAGCTCTCAAGCTTGTCCTTGATTCTCTTGTAAACGGCAAGGGTGCTCCAATTTCTTCACTCGACGAGATTGGTGCTGTCGGTCACAGAATCGTTCACGGCGGAAAATACTATGGTCAGAGCGCAATCATCGACGACGAGCTCATCGCTCGCGTTGAAGAGCTCAAGAGCCTTGCTCCACTTCACAATGGTGCTGGTCTCATCGGCATCGAAGCTTGCAAAAAGCTCATGCCTGGCAAACCAATGGTTGCAGTATTCGACACTTCATTCTTTAACACTCTTCCTGCTTCTGCATACATGTACCCAATTCCATATGAGTACTACGAGAAATATGCAGTTAGAAAATATGGCTTCCACGGAACATCACACCGCTATGTTGCTCAAAGAACAGCTGAGTTCCTTGGCGAAGACATCAAAAACCTCAACATTGTTACTTGCCACATCGGAAACGGCGCATCTTGCAGCGCTGTAAAGGGCGGAGTTGCAATCGACACATCAATGGGCCTCACACCTCTTGATGGCCTCATGATGGGCACACGCTGCGGCGCAATCGACCCTTCAATCGTTACATTCCTTGAGGAAAAAGAGAACCTCACTGCTCAGGAGATGGATACAGTTCTCAACAAGAAATCTGGCTTCCTCGGAATCAGTGGTGTTTCTTCTGACCTTCGCGACGTTGCTGCTGCAGCTGACGAGGGCAACGAGAGAGCTGCTCTTGCATATGAGATGGCTTCTTCAATCATCCGCAAATACATCGGCATGTACACATTCGCAATGGGTGGCGTTGACGTAATCACTTGCACTGCAGGTGTTGGCGAGAACGACGTTCGCATGAGAAAGATGGTATTCGAGGGCCTCGAGGGTCTCGGAATCAAACTCGACCCAGAGAAGAACAACACATTCGGTGGCGACCGTGTAATTTCTGCAGATGACTCTAAGGTTAAGATTCTTGTAATCCCAACTGACGAAGAATTCATGATTGCAAAAGACACCTACGACCTCGTTAAATAGTTAATCTTTTAAATTCTTGCATGCTTGTTTTTTGACTAGTGTCTTAGGATTTGATAGAGTAAACGAAATCGTAAACGTAACAAAAATGCCCTTCGAAAGAAGGGCATTTTTAGTTTCATCTTAGTAGAGAAAAGCCAGCTAACTCTCTATGAGTTAACTGGCACTTTTCTTAGTTAAAGTTGAAAAGTTTTTGAGCCAGGTGATAGCCTGAAAGACCTGCTTTTCTGCCAGCGCTTGTTGGCAGGTTTGTGGCAGCGTTTAGAATATTTGTTCGAACACGAACATAGAGGTCGCGGTCTTTATTCTTAAGGTAACCCCAAATTTCATCAAGGAGCGCTTTGTCTTCCGGAGTGTTTTTCATTCGCAGGAAGACAGTGCAAATGCACATCATCATTGACAGATAACCCTCGAGATATTTTCTCAAGCGACGAGGGTGAGTGTTCATTACGTCTACTGAGTCAATCATCGTTTTTGTGACCTTGATTTGCTGGTCCATTCTGCCCATCATGACGCTTTCATTGACCGATTGATCCTCGCGTCCAATGAAGTAATGGTAAACATCGGCATCGATGTAGTACATCGTTTTAACTGCAGGCAATGGCACATAAACGTAGATGTTATCAACGTAGAAGCAGTGCTCTGGCAAGTGCAGGTCGATGTCTTTTAGAAGCTGTGTTCTGTAGAAGACTGAGTGCATCAGGAGATATTGCGAAGGCTTAAATGAGCCAACTTCGTCCCAGCCAAAAACGCGTTTTTGTGGGAACACGTTTTTGTATTTCATGACAGTTTGCTTGTCTTCGTGAATCTTGTCGTAGACATAATTTGCGATTACAAGATCGGTTCTGTCTTCTTCATTTTCAAGAGCCGCCTGCGTGCGAAGGTATTTCAAAACCTTCTTCATCTCATGAACGTCAACCCAGTCATCGGAGTCAACTGGCTTGTAATAGGCACCTGTTGCAGCAGCTAGACCTGAATTTACTGCAGAGCCATGGCCACCGTTTTCTTTAATGACAGCTTTAACTCTGCCTGGAAAATGGTCGACCCATCGCTGAGCGATTTCTGCGGTGTTGTCTTTTGTGGAGCCGTCATCTACGATGATGACTTCAATGTCTTCTCCAACAGAGAGCAAAGACATTACGCAGTTATCCATGTAGTCTGCGGAGTTGTAGCAGGGAACTGCAAATGATATTGTTACGTCGTTTTTTGGCATAGTAATGTTGTTAAAAATCTTGTTATTGAATTCGTAAAGCCTTTTTACTTTAAAAGCTCATCGGACAAATCAAGAGCAAGAGCAATGATTTTGTCCATGTTGTAATACTTATATTCTGCCAAACGTCCCAAAGGATGGAAGTTTTTCATGTTATCCATCAGTGAGCGGTAGCGCTGGTAGTGAGCATTGTTCTCGTCGTTCAAGATTGCGTAGTATGGAATTTCATTCTCAGGATCGGTGTAGGCCTTTGAATATTCCTTCATGATGGTTGTCTTGTCGCAAACTTGACCCGTGAGCTGCTTAAACTCTGTGATGCGAGTGTATGCCTCAGAAACTGTGTAGTTAACAGTTGCGCAAGGAAGCACCTTTTCTTCGTCTTTTGTCTCGTAAACGAAATCAAGTGTGCGGTAGGGCAAGCGACCAAAGCGAGCGATGAAGAGCTCGTCTAGCGGACCTGTGTAGACAATGTCACCAGTGATGTCGACACCTTTAACTTTAATAGATGACACAAGTGCATTCTCATCGCCGTTGTCGAATTCGAGCTCAAAAATTGAAGCTGCATCGGTGTTCAGGCACACTGTGATGTACTCGTGGTCGAGCATGTTTTCGAAGCATGCTGCGTAGGAAGGTTGAGGCATTCCCTGGAACTTGTCTTGGAAGTAGCGATTGTCAGTTGAAATAAACACTGGAACGCGAGCTACAACGCTTGGGTCAACCTCGTCGGGAGTGAGGCCCCACTGCTTTTGTGTGTAGTAGAGAAACACGTTGTTGTAGACGTAATCGGCAATTTCTGCAAGCTCTGGGTCATCTTGTGCGCGAAGCTCAGTGATGGTGACTTTGCGCTCGTCGCCAAATTTGTCAATTAGTTTTTGAGTTAGATGAGCAGCTTTTTCCTCACCAAAGGCGAGCTTCATTGAGTTTTTGTTGAAAGGGACTGGCATGTATGTTCCATGAACATCAGCGAGAACCTCGTGCTGGTAGTTGCTCATTTCAACGAAGCGGCAGATGTAGTCATAGGCACGCTTGTCGTTTGAATGGAAAATGTGTGGTCCATAGCGATGGACAAGAACGCCAGCCTCATCGAGCTCATCGTACATGTTACCGCCGATGTGTGGGCGCTTCTCGAAGATGATTACCTTTTTATTACCGCGTTCTGCAAGTTCACGTGCACAAACACTGCCTGCAAAACCACTTCCAACTACGACTGAATCATAGTCATTCATGTTCACATCGCTATATTGAATGTAATTTATAGCCACGTTTTTGCTCCTTACCTAATAAATAAGTTTCGTACAAACATATTCATTATACTTGTTATAAACTTAATCACTGATGCGACATTTAACGCGACTACGCTGGTGTTTTTAGGAGATTTTATACATAATGACATCCTTTATTGATCAAATTATTGGGCAAGCGCGAGAACTGAATAAGACCATCTGCCTTCCAGAAGGCGATGACATTCGCGTACAAAACGCCGCAAAAATAATTGAGGAAAAGGGCATTGCAAAAGTTGTGATGCTGGGCTCTCAAACCCCTGCTGAAATCGAAGCTTTGAAGCCTGAGCTTGCACATGAACTCTATGAGCTACGCAAAAAACGTGGCATGACAGAAGAGGAGGCTCTCGAGCTCATAAACGATGAGCTTTATCTTGCCATGATGCTATTGAAAACTAAGAAGGTCGATGGTGTTGTTGCTGGCTCAACTCATGCAACAGGTGACGTTTTGCGCCCTGCGCTACAAATTGTAAAAACAGCACCAGGCTCAAGATTAGTTTCAGCTTTCTTCATCATGTGTGTTCCTGACTGCGAATTTGGCGAGGATGGAATTTTTGTCTTCTCAGATTGCGGCTTGAATGTTAACCCTGACCAGGAAGAACTTGCATGCATTGCTATTCAGTCAGCTGAATCGTTTGAAAACTTCACAGGCGCAACACCAAGAGTAGCGATGCTTTCGCACTCGAC
>JAUMVS010000051.1:6809-9756 GCA_030530045.1 Phoenicibacter congonensis | reverse complement strand
TCGAAGAGAACATGCGCGGCCACAAGCTCGAAGAGCTCGACGCTGAAACACTTCGCATCATCAAGCAGTACGGAATTTCTGACGTTCAAATTAGCCACCTCATGGGCGGAAATGAGCGCCTCGTTCGCACTGTTCGCAAGATTTTGGGCGTCAAGCCAGCGTTTAAAACAGTTGACACTTGCGCAGCTGAATTCGAGAGCAAGACAGCCTATCACTACAAGACCTACGACGCAGCTGAGACCGAGGTTTCAAAAGAGAAGACCAAGCCTCGCATCATGATTCTTGGCGCTGGACCAAACAGAATTGGCCAGGGCATCGAGTTTGACTATTGCTGCGTGCATGCGTCCTACGCCCTGCATGACGAGGGCTACGAAACAATCATGGTTAACTGCAACCCTGAGACTGTTTCGACCGACTACGACACTTCCGACAAACTCTATTTCGAGCCTCTCACATTCGAGGACGTTATGGATATTGTCGATGCGGAAGACCCTGACGGCGTCATTGTTACGCTCGGTGGTCAAACTCCACTCAAACTTGCTCATGATCTTGAGGAAGCTGGAGTTAACATCGTGGGCACAAAGCCAAGAGCAATTGACTTGGCAGAAGACCGCGACCACTTCAGCGCAATTCTCGATGAGCTTGGCGTGACCTATCCATCGGCAGGCATGGCTTCCACTGTTGAGCAAGCTTGCACAGTCGCGAAAAACATCGGCTTCCCACTGCTTGTTCGTCCAAGCTATGTTCTTGGCGGCCGCGGAATGGCGATTGTTTATGACACCGAGAACTTGAAGAAATACATGGCAGAGGCCGCAAAAATCACCCCTGACCACCCAGTTTATCTCGACAAGTTCCTTGAGGGTGCTGTCGAGGTTGACGTTGACGCGCTTTGCGATGGTGAAGAGGTTTATGTCGGCGGAATTCTCGAGCACATCGAGATGGCAGGCATTCACTCTGGTGACTCTGCTTGCTGCACACCTCCATTTGCACTCAGCACAGCCGAGCAGGAGCGCCTGCGCGAAATCACAAAGAAAATCGCGCTTCGCCTCGGCGTAGTTGGTCTCATCAACATTCAATTTGCTGTTAAAGACTCGATTATTTATGTAATCGAAGCTAACCCACGCGCAAGCCGCACAGTGCCATTCGTTTCAAAGGCAACGGGAGTGCCTCTGGCGAAGTGCGCTGCAAGAATTATGTGCGGCGAGAAAATTGCCGATTTGAACTTGCCAGACGAGCGCCGCGAATTTAGCCAGTTCTGCGTTAAAGAAGCAGTGCTTCCATTCGGTCGTTTCCCAGGTGCTGACACAGTTTTGGGACCTGAGATGAAGTCGACAGGCGAGGTCATGGGAATCTCTGACAGCTTCCCTTCGGCTTTCGCGAAAACGCAGTATGCAATTAATTACGAAATGCCAACCGAAGGCACCGTGTTCATTTCAGTTTGCGACCGCGACAAGAGAAACATTTTCTCGATTGCTCGCGAGATTGAGCGCCTCGGCTTCAACATTGTGGCGACCAAAGGCACCGCGCGTGCGCTGCGTGCCGTTGGTGTTAAATGCGAGGAAGTTTCAAAGATTAGTGAGGGCGACAACAACATCATCGACCGCCTGGCGAACAAAGAAATTTCGCTTGTTATCAACACGCCATTTGGCGAGCAGGCGCGTGGCGATGGTTATGAAATTCGTTCCGCTTGCGTGAGATATGGAGTGCCCGCAGTGACAACTCTTGAGGGAACGCAGGCGATTACCGCAGCTATGGAGGCGTTGCGCGACACTGAGCTCGGCGTGATTGCCCTTCAAGATCTTTAAAGGAGGGATTTTGGGACGTAAATTTGTTGAAGACGCTATTGTTGTCTCGAACGAGCAGCTGGCATCTTGCATTTGGAAGCTCGTGCTGAAAAGCGAGCAGGCGGCCGTGGCAATTTTGCCTGGTCAGTTCGTGCATCTGCAAGTGGACGGTGGCCTGACTGCCATGCTTCGCAGGCCTTTCTCAATCACCGACGTTGATAAAGCGGAAGGCACGATTGAGATTACCTATGAAATAAAAGGCAAAGGAACGCAAATGATGACCGAGTGGCAAGCTGGCCACAAGACTAACATCATGGCTCCACTTGGTAATTCATGGCTTGCAACTGTTGACGAAGGTGCGGAAATCAATCACGCGCTTCTCGTTGGTGGCGGCGTTGGCGCTGCTCCAATGTTTATGCTTGCAAAAAACATGGTTGCAGAAGGCAAAAAAGTGGACGTCGTTCTTGGCGCTCGCACAAAAGAACTTCTTGTTCTGGAAGAAAAGTACGCAGGCTTGGGGCTTAATTCGCTCGTTTGCGCGACAGACGATGGCACCTACGGCGAGGCAGGGTTCTGCACGATTCCTGCAATTCGCATGATTGATGAAAACGATTATGACTACGTCGCAACTTGTGGACCAACACCTGTAATGAGCGCTGTTGCGGCAGCGGCTGTTGGCAAGGTTAAAAACGTGGAAGTTTCGATGGAAGAGCGCATGGCTTGCGGCGTTGGCGCTTGCAAAACTTGCGTTGTCGACACAGTAAACGGCAAGGTGAAATCGTGCGACTGCGGCCCAGTCTTTTCCGCGGAGGTGATCAAATGGTAGACATGAGAGTCAATGTTGGCGGACTCGAGATGAAAAACCCCGTCACGAATTGCTCAGGCACATTCGAGTCGGGCAAACCCTATTCCGATTTTGTCGACGTAGCAAAGCTTGGTGCAGTCACGGCCAAAGGCATGTCACCTGTGCCTTGGCAGGGAAACGACACACCAAGAATGTGCGAGATTACAGGCGGAATGATTAACTGCATCGGCCTTCAAAACGATGGCGTTGATCACTGGATTGCCGACGATTACGCTTGGCTCAAAGAGAAGGGCGCGACCATCATTGCGAATGTTTGTGGCCACGATTTGAGTGAATATGTCCAGGTCATCGAGCGCCT
>JAUMVS010000051.1:0-6709 GCA_030530045.1 Phoenicibacter congonensis | reverse complement strand
TTGCGAATGTTTGTGGCCACGATTTGAGTGAATATGTCCAGGTCATCGAGCGCCTCGAAGAGGTCGACGTTGATGCCTACGAGGTAAACATTTCTTGCCCTAACGTTGCTTGCGGTGGTGCTTCTCTTGGTACCGATCCAAAAGCAGCTGCGGAAGTCATCGCAGCTTGCAGAAAAGTTGCAACGAAGCCAATGAGCGCAAAGCTCACTCCAAACGTAACCGACATTTCTGTCATTGCAAAGGCATGCCAAGACGCTGGCGCTGATGCACTTTCTGTCATCAACAGCGTGCAAGGCATGGCAATCGATGCGAAAACTCGCAAACCAAAAATTTCTCGCGTAATTGGAGGCATGGCAGGCCCTTGCCTGAAGCCAATCGCGCTCAAATGTGTTTATCAATGCTGGAATGCAACCCACATGCCAATCATCGGCATGGGCGGAATTTGCACTGGCGAAGACGCAGTAGAGTTCATGCTCGCAGGCGCGACGGCCGTTGGAATTGGTTTTTCGAACTTCCTCGACCCAACTTCAACCGAGCGCATCATAGGCGAAATCGAGCAGTTCTGCGAAGAGCAGGGTGTTGCAAAAGTTAGCGATTTAACAGGAGCTTTGGAATGCTAGCAGATTTTCACAACCAACCAAGAAAAGACAGAATCATCATCGCGCTTGACTGCGAGATTGACAAAGCGATTGCGCTTGCCTATGAGCTGGCGGGCGAGGCCAAGTGGGTAAAGGTCGGCATGACGCTTTACTATGCATATGGCGAGGCGCTTGTAAAAATCTTGAAAGAGCGAGGCTACAACGTCTTTCTTGATCTCAAATTTTTTGACATCCCTCACCAGGTTCGCGGTGCAGCTAAGAGCGCAACTCTTTCGCATGCCGACATGATTACCATGCACGCAGTTGGCGGACAGCCAATGATGAAGGCAGCGCTTGAGGGCTCTCATGAGGCTTCTGAAATCTTGAAGAGCGACGACCCAGCAACGCTTGCAATCACAGTTCTCACTTCGATGGGTGAGGAAGATTTGCAGCACATGGGTGTTTCTCGTGAGCTGAATGAGCAAATCAAGTTCCTGGCAAAATCGGCGGTGGACACTGGGCTTTCCGGTGTTGTCGCTTCTCCTCAAGAGGCAGCAATGCTCCGCGAGGTGCTTGGACCTGACGCATTCATCGTCACACCTGGTGTTCGTCCTGCAGGTGCAGAAATCGGAGACCAAAACCGTGTGGCTACTCCAAAAGAGGCGTTCGATAACGGGGCTTCGCACATCGTTGTCGGTCGCCCAATCACTGGTGCCGACGACCCAGTTGCTGCTTTCCGCGAGATTGCAGCATCGCTTGATTAAAGCTTTTTCAGCGGTTTAGATTAAATAGAAAACGCAACAAACGCGGCGTGGGTTACAGAAAAACCTGCGCCGCTTCTTGTTTCTCGTCACGCAGAAGGCGTTCGTAGATTTTCTTGTCTTTGTCGAGGAAAACGTTGAAGATGATTTTTTCAATCGACGTTGGATTCTTCGTAAATTCTTGGCATGTTTTGATAGCGATTTTCGCTGCTTCTTCATTGGGGAAGCAGAAAACGCCAGTTGAAATGCAGCAGAAAGCAACGCTTTTTAGGCCGTGCTCGGCGGCAGTTTGCAAGCATGATTTGTAGCACGATGCGAGCAATTCGCGATGTTCGTCGGTGAGCTCGCCTTGCACGATTGGTCCCACGGTGTGAAGCACATGCTTGCAGGGGAGATTGTATGCGCTGGTGATTTGGCACGTTCCGAATGGTTCGGTGTAACCTTGCTTCTCGATGATTTCATTGCAGTCAAGTCGCAGCTGAACTCCTGCAAATGTGTGAATGCAGTTGTCGATGCATTTGTGATTTGGAATCCAGCAGCCAGTGAGCCCACTGTTCGCGGCGTTCACAATCGCATCACATTTGATGGTTGTGATGTCGCCTTGCCACAAGCACAAGCTTCCGCAGAGTGGCTGCAATTCGCTCGCATCGAAAATTCCAGCTTCTGCAATTTCAGCTTGCAAATATTCGTCTTGGATTTTCAGGAACTCGTCGCTTGCGGGTCTCGCTGGCCGCACGTTCAAAAGCCCACGCAAGAGGTCTTTTTGCCCCGATTGATCGGCAGGAATTGATCCGAACTCTTCTGGGCTTTCTTGTTCGAGATATTCGATTAGATATTTTCTTCTTTGTTCCTGGTTCATTAC
This sequence comes from Phoenicibacter congonensis, assembly GCA_030530045.1. GTDB lineage: Bacteria > Actinomycetota > Coriobacteriia > Coriobacteriales > Eggerthellaceae > Phoenicibacter > Phoenicibacter congonensis_A. The sequence goes on along the minus strand of JAUMVS010000051.1, from coordinate 4,508 downwards.
TCAATTTTACTTTCAGTTTGCGCTGTTCAGGCGTTATTATTCAAGTTATCGTAATGCAAATTTTAGGAGGTCGAAAATGGAGTTTTCTGAAGTTATCAAAAAGCGTTATTCTTGCAAAAAGTATTCCGAAAAACAGGTTCCAGCTGAGGTTTTGGAAGAGATTTTAGAGGCTGGCCGCCTTGCTCCGACTGCGAAAAATTTGCAGGAACACAAGATTTACGTGCTCACTTCGCCTGAGGATCTAGCTCTTGTCGACGAGGTCACACCTTGCCGTTATGGCGCACCAACGGTGCTTGCGGTCACTTTCGACACCACAAACGTGTTCGTCTACCCTGGCGAGGAAAGAGATTCGGGCGTCGAGGACGCTTCAATTGTCGCAACTCATTTGTCGCTCGCAGCCACTAACGCAGGCGTTGACAATTGCTGGCTCAATTTCTTCGACCCAGCAAAGGCAAAGGAAGCTCTCGGCTTGCCAGAAAATGAGGAAGTTCTTATGCTTCTCGACCTTGGCTATGCGGCGGAAGGCACTGGCCCTCTTCCAAACCATGAGAAGAGAAAGCCACTTTCCGAGACTGTCGTTTATCGATAAAGAGCCTTGCTAGTCGGCATCATTTCAGACACGCACGGGTTGTTGCCTGCGAAAGCTGAGTGGTTGCTCGCTGAATGCGACCACATAGTTTTTGCGGGCGACATCTGCGGCCCCGACGTTTTGCGCGCGGTTCAAAGCATCGCGCCGACGACTGCCGTTCTTGGCAATAATGATTTTCGCGAGTATGGCAGGTCGGTCGACCGCTTCGGTCAAGTCGTGCTCGACGGAGTGCTTTTTGCCGTCACTCATTACCCGCACAAAATTCTTCCGTTAACTCAGCAGCTTTTGCAAACTCCTGAATTCAACAGTTTTAAAGGTGAAGTTGTGGCTGTTCACGGTCACACTCACGTTCCAGAAATTGATAAAGAAGTGCCCGCAAGCATAGCGAATTATCTAGTTTGCCCTGGCGCTCTCAATTACCCTCGCACTCGCTTCGGCGAAACTCTTGCTTTCGCAGAAATTTCCAACGGAAAAGTTCTCGACCTCTGGATTTCCGACCTCGACGGGAATCGACTCCTGCTCTAACCCCCGCTTCCAACATTTTTTAGTTGTCGTCTTGATTACACAAAGGGGACGATGAGTGGTGTGCACATCCATAAATCGTCAGGGTTTTCCTCGCGGAGCTAGTTTTGCGGAAAAACGAGCGAGCAAAATCCTAGCGACCTTGAGGGTCGTGGATTTTGCGAGACGAAGTTTAGACGCGAAAATAGCCCACGAGGGGAAGCCTGAAAAGGGGGACGATGAGTTATTTTAGGGTGGAATATTCCTTCAGGCACATTGCGATGAAGGCTTCCATCTCTTTTTTAATGTTTGGGCCAGTTGTTTTGACGCCGAGCGTTTTCATGGCTTCGAGAGCAATTGGGTTTAGCATGCAAAAGCCCGAAAGCCCCATTTCGTGGTAGTGAATTGCGTAGAAGATTTTCTCGAAGTTTTCCTCTGTCACTCCAATCACAGGAGAGATGGTCTCACGAAGAGAATCGAGCCCTGAGTAATAGCCGCGCTTGAACTCAATCAGGCGCTCGAGTGTAACATTTGTCTCGAAAATCGAAACCAGGATTGAACCGTAGATTGCCCAATCACGATGCTTTGCTGAAACATTTGCCCATTTTTTTGCGGCATCTTCAATCGTCAGATTCTTCGCTTTTGCGAAAGCTTTTAAAAGTGCTTCGAAGTAGGCAGTCATCGCATCCGATGTGAGCTGTAAGAAAATTTCTTCCTTGCTGCAGACATATTTGTAAAGGTTGGCGCGAGACCATCCGAGCTTCTCACCAATCGTCGAAAGTGTGATTTCGTGGTAGGGGTACTCTTTGAAAAGCTGCTCCGTGACCGACTTAATCTCGGCCATACGCTCAGCTTTTTGCTCTTCTGATCTTGCTCTAATGAATTCTGCCAATGTTTTATCTCCTGGTTAATCTAACAGTAAGCATACCATAACTTTAAACAATTAGAAACATTTTGTCGCTTAACTGTTGACAAGTTTAGTAACAAGGTGTAATTTATATCCTAAGCGTAAGTAACGCAGTGTTCCTTAAACGAAAGGTGAGATATGTTAGGCAATTTTGTTTATGAGAATCCAACGAAGATTATTTTTGGTAAAGACTCGATGGCCGCTCTTTCTGAAGAGTTGAAGAAGTATGGCGACAAAGTTCAGCTGATTTATGGCGGCGGTTCAATCAAGAAAAATGGAATTTATGAGCAAGTTTTAAAAGCGCTTTCCGATGCTGGAAAAACTGTTGTTGAGGATGCTGGCGTTATGCCAAACCCGACAATCGAGAAACTTCGCGATGGAATCCAGATTGCAAGAGATAATGACGTCGACTTTTTGCTCGCAGTTGGCGGCGGTTCATGTGTGGATTGCGCGAAGGCAGTCGCGATTTCTGTTCATTGTGACGAAGACCCTTGGCAGAAATATTTTGTTGATTTCGAAGAGCCCGACTGCGAAATTCTTCCAGTGGGTAGTGTTCTCACGATGGTCGGCACTGGGTCGGAGATGAATGGCGGAAGCGTCATTAGTAATCACGAAACCGCAATCAAGAGCGGGCATGTTTTCGGCGTTGATGTTTTCCCGAAGTTCGCGGTCATGAACCCCGAATTTACCTACTCAGTGCCTCAGTATCAAATGGTTGCTGGCATTTACGACATCATGAACCACATCATGGAGCAATATTTCAGCGGCGACGACGATTGCGCGAGCGACTACATCATGGAGGGTTTGATGCGCAGCGTCATTAATTCGGCGCGAGTCGCGGTCGCCGACCCTAAGAATTACGAGGCACGCAGCAACCTCATGTGGGATGCGACATGGGCGCTCAACACTTTTGTTAGCAAAGGCAAGCCGACCGACTGGGAGATTCACATGCTCGGCCAGGCGATTTCGGCGCACACCGACGCGACGCACGGCATGACGCTCGCGGCAGTGACGCTGCCCTACTACAAGCACATCATGCGCTTCGGCGTTGACAAATTCGTGCGATTTGCTCGCAATGTTTGGGACGTTCGCCTCAACCATGCGACCGATGAGGAAGTTGCGCTCGCAGGTTTGCAGAAGCTCGAAGAATGGATGCGCGAAATCGGTCTCGTGATGAACATCACGGAACTTGGCTGCGATGAGTCGATGCTTGAAGCACTTGCCGACAGCACGTTTGTCATGACAGGCGGCTATCACCCACTTTCGCGCGAAGAAATCATCGAGATTTTCCGTGCAAGCCTCTAGCTGCGCAATGGGGACGATGAGTCGACGGCGAATGAAGACTGTCGTGCATTCGTTTGGTAATTAGTTTCGTTTTCCGAGGCGCCACATCCTCCGCGAGCAATACGCGCTTCGCGCTCCCAGGGCTCGCTTCCGGTCGCGTCGCCCTCGGAGAACTAACCCTCGGCGCGAACGCACGGCCAGTCTTCATCTTGATACCTGTTAAATGGGGACGATGAGTGTTTTCGTTCCGCTTCTCTGACGAGAAGCGGGAACCTCAACGCTGCAAACGAACCTGGACTGCATCTTTGGCCTGCAAAAGAATTCCGCAGCACGAAGGCTAGCGAAATTCTTTTTCGACCAAATCTGCTAGCCCAGTTTCGTTTTCGCTCACGCTTGTTTTACCTGCTAGCGGTTAGTGTTCTTGCAATGTAAAAAGGGGACGATGAGTTGTTTTTGAGAGGAGATGAAGATGAAGAAGTTGAGGAGTTTTGAGTTTATTAGCGTAATTTCTGTGACAGTGCTAGTAGTCGCTTTTCTTGTGCTTGCGGGGTGCACAGGACAAACGGACAGAGGCGCGGTTTCGGAGAATTCCGCTACGAACAACGAAGGAGGTGCGACGATGAAGAAAACGCTCGTAGTTTATTATTCGGCGACAGGTTCGACGCAAGATGTTGCTAAGGAAATCGCATCTCGCGCTGATGCAGATTTATTTGAGGTCGTGCCAAATCCAAATTACACTGCGGATGACCTCAACTACAACAATCCCGACTCGCGGGTCTCTAAGGAGCACGACGACGCTTCGCTGAGAGAGTGCTTGCTCGAGCAAACTACGCCCGACAATTTTGAGAATTACGACACTGTCTACATTGGCTACCCGATTTGGTGGGGAATAGCTGCGTGGCCGCTCGACGCGTTCATAAAGGGCAACGATTTCACTGGCAAGACGATTATTCCTTTCTGCACATCATCTTCTTCCGGCCTTGGAGAGAGCGCAAAAAATCTTCAGGCTATGAACAACACTGGAACTTGGCTTGAAGGCAAGCGCTTTCAATCTGGAGTTTCAGGTGTGGAAATTGACGAATGGATTGACTCGCTGCAGCTGTAATGCTTGATGCACAATGGGGACGATGATCGACGGCGAATGAAGACTGCCGCGCATTCATCTGGAACTCAGATTCGTTTTCCGATGCGCCACATACACCGCGAACAATACGCGCTTCGCGCTCC
>JAUMVS010000050.1 GCA_030530045.1 Phoenicibacter congonensis | reverse complement strand
CTTGGCACTGGCTGTAGGACTTAAATAGGGGAGGTTTAGGAATTATGATAGAGATTATTATCGCCATAGTTCAAGCCTTAATCGTTGTCTTGATTGCCCCATTCGTTTCGGGTAGTGCGAGATGGCTGCGTGCGAAAATGCACTCAAGGCGCGGACCTAGCATTCTGCAAGACTACTACGACATCGCCAAGCTTTTTAAGCGTGAAGATGTGCATCCTGCAGAGTCAAGCTTTGTGCATCGCTTGACACCAATTCTTTACTTTGCATGCATGCTTGCACTTGCTTTTGGTGTTCCAATGATTACAAGGTTTTCACCAATCATGGGTCTTGGCGACATCATTTTGATTATTTATCTGCTTGCGCTTTCTCGATTCTTCTTCTCGCTTGGACCAATTGATTCAGGCGACACCTACGCTGGCCTCGGTGGCGTTCGTGAGCTTCTTGTTGGTGTCTTGATTGAGCCTGCTATGATGCTTTCGCTCGTCGTGGTCGCAATCGCAACAGGAACAACCTCAATCGGAGATATGGGCATTTTGGTTTCTGGCTTATTTGTTAACACTCCGGTTGCTGTCGCTGTTGCAGGGGTTGCTTTCGCAGCTGCTTGCTATGTTGAACTTGGAAAAATTCCTTTTGACCTAGCAGAAGCTGAGCAGGAGCTCCAGGAAGGACCTTTAGCTGAATATTCTGGTCCTTCACTTGCATTAATTAAGATGGGCCTTTCAATGAAACAAATCATTGTTGTTTCTTGGTTCCTTGCAATTTTTGTTCCTTGGGGAAGCGCATTGAGCCTCGATCCTGCAGCACTAGCTTTAGGACTTGTAGTTTGGCTTGTAAAACTTTTGATTTGCTTCTTCGTTTGCGGTCTAATTGAAAACTCTCTCATCAGAGTTAGATATAAGTTCTTGGGCGGTAAGACTTGGGCAATCTTTGGGTTGTCAGCATGTGCTTTCCTGCTCTGTATTTTGGGGATTTAAGGAGGTTTTGTGATGGCTAACATTTCAGCAATGGCAATGGCCTCGATATTCGTGCCTTTTGTAGTCTCGTTTATCATCGTTGTTTGTCCTCAAAAGTTCGCTAAGTGGCTTTGCATTGCAGCTGCTGCAGTGTCGACATGTCTAACGATTGGCATCTGGGCTATCGTTGCACAAAATGGTGGTGAGGCATCCACTATTACGATTGCAGCCCTTGGAGATGCTAAACTCATCTCGTTTATTTTCGATAAAGTGAGCGTCATGTTGGCACCTTGCTTTGTTGGAATCGGTCTTCTGATTTCAATTTACTCAGTAGGCTACATGAGTGATAAGAACCGCGAGCATCCTGATGCTCCACGTCGTCGCTTCTATGCATTCTTCACAGTGTTTATTGGAGCAATGGCAGGTCTTGTTTATTCAAACACTTTGCTTTCACAATTGATCTTCTTTGAGATTACAGGTGCTTGTTCTTGGGCTTTGATTGGCTACTATGGCACACCAACTGCTCAAAAATCAGCTATGAAAGCTTTGATTTTGACTCACGTTGGAGCTCTTGGTCTCTACGTTGCAGCAGGTTGCCTTTACCTGCAAGCTGGAACCCTCGAGGTTACAGCAATTGCTGGTCTCGATGACTACTGGAAGACATTCGTTCTTGTTTGTGTAATCATCGCAGCTTGGGGTAAATCGGCACAGCTTCCTTTCTACATGTGGCTGCCGTCAGCTATGGAGGCACCAACACCTGTTTCTGCCTACCTGCATGGCGCATCAATGGTTAAGGTTGGTGTAGCAGTTCTCGCTCGTTGCTTGATGAGCGCTGGAGTTATTCCTGAGCCTGTCGGTTGGGTCATCGTGATTGGTGCAATCGCAACAATGCTCTTCAGCTTCTTGATGTATCTGCCACAGAAAGACATGAAAAGACTGCTTGCATTCTCGACAATCTCGCAGCTTTCCTACATCTTCCTTGGCTTTGGATTCTTTATCTTTGGATCGCAAATGGCATTCAATGGCGGCATTCAGCATATGTTTAACCACGCATTTGCAAAGACACTCTTCTTCTTGGTAGCTGGCGCATTCAGCTTCACAATGGGAACAAGAATGCTCCCTCAAATCAAGGGTGTTTTGAAGAAACAACCACTTTTGGCAGTTGGCTTTGGATGCGCTGCGCTGGCAATTGCAGGCTGCCCTCCATTTAATGGATTCTTCTCGAAGTTCTCAATCATCGCTGGTTCTTTTGAGGTAGCTCAAGGTAACTGGCTGTTGATGCTCATCGTGATTGTATTCTTGATTGAAACAGTCGGATGTTTTGCATGGTTCTTGAAATGGATGGGTCAAGTCCTTCCAGGTGAGCCATCAGAGGTTGTTGAGAAATCGCAACCTGTTCCAGTGCCAATGATTATTGCTTTCGTGGTGCTGATTGTAATGACAGTTTGCTCGAGCTTTATCGCAGCTGCTTGGATCGGTTAGGGGGTCGGCTATGAGCGGTTACACGATTGTTAACGCCCTAGGATGTCTCTTGCTTTTGACATCTCTGTGGGTTGTGTTAACAAAATCACCAAAGAAGTCAGCATTTGTGTATTCTGTGCAATCTTTGGTGCTGGTAGCAATCTTTATCTCACTTGGTGCAACAACGGGCTCAACTGAGTTGTTCACCTGGTCAGGAACAGCATTCTTGACCAAGGTCATTTTCGTACCTGCGGTTGTGCTGTTCATGCTTAAGAAAATGGGCGAGCCTGATGAAGACATTGAGCCTGTAGTTAAGCCGGTTGTGTCAGTAATGCTTGCGATTGTTGAATTTGCAATCTGCTTTGCAGTTGTTCAAATGATTGATCTTCCTGCTGCAGCAGTTGTTAAGCCAGCATTAGCTGTTTCGCTTGCACACTTCTTCATTGGTTTGACTTGCATCGTTTCGCAGAGAAACATTGTTAAACAAATGTTTGGCTATTGCTTAATGGAAAATGGTTCGCATTTGACACTTGCTCTTCTTGCACCTCAGGCACCAGAGCTTGTTGAAATTGGTATCGCAACAGACGCAATCTTTGCTGTGCTCATCATGGCAGTGATTTGCTACAGAGTTTATAAGAATGTACACACACTAAATTCTGACGAGTTAATGGAACTTAAGGGATAGGGGTAAAACATGGATTATTCAACTCTCATGATTGCGATTATGATTGTGCCGTTTGTCGCGGCAATCCTCATCGCAGTTCTACCTTCAAAATCTACCCCAAAGCTTGTCTTTGAAGTAATTCACTTCGCAAGCATCACGGCAGTTCTTGTTCTTGCAATCTTGCTTGTAGTACAGGTTGGATCAACTGGAAAGGCAATTGATGCAGTTGGTCTTTGGTTCCACCTTGACGGGCTCGGAATGGTGTTCCTGGCTTTGATTGGCGTAATCGGATTTTTGACTGGTTGGTACTCAATTCCATATGTTCGTCATGATGAGAAAATTGGCAATGTGGGGCCAGGTCAAATCAAAGCCTACTACGTGTTCTTTAGCTTGTTTGTGTTCTCAATGTTGCTCGTAGTTCTTTCAAACAACATCATCATGATGTGGGCAGCAATTGAAGCTACAACACTTTCAACAGTATTCTTGGTGGGTTGCTACAACAAGAAAACTACACTTGAAGCTTCTTGGAAGTATGTAATTGTTTGTACCGCAGGTGTTGCATTTGGTCTTTACGGAACAGTTCTTGTTTATGCCGACGCAGCCTCACTTTTGAGTGATCCTCATCAGGCGGTTTTCTGGACATCGCTTCTTCCAGTAGCAAAACAATTTGATGCAATGTTGATTCAAATCGCGTTTGTCTTCGCAGCAATTGGCTTTGGCACAAAAGCAGGTCTTTTCCCAATGCACACTTGGCTGCCAGACGCTCACTCAGAAGCACCTTCACCAGTATCAGCTCTGCTCTCTGGTGTACTTCTGAAATGCGCAATGCTCATCATCATCCGTTTCTACATCCTCTGCATCCAGGCAGTGGGAACCTTCTTCCCACAATTGCTCATGCTGATTTTGGGTGCCTTGAGCGTAGGTGTTGCAGCATTTGCAGTTTTCGCTCAGGACGACTTGAAGAGAAAACTTGCATATCACTCTTGTGAGAACATCGGCATCGTTGCACTCTGCTTGGGCTTTGGTGGCCCACTCGGCATCGCTGCAGCGCTCCTGCACTGCGTAACTCACGGCTTTACAAAAGCTTTGTTGTTCTGCATCTCAGGTAACGTTCTCATTAAGTACGGAACTCGTGACCTTAACAAAATCTCGGGTATTTTAAGAGTTGCTCCAGCAACTGGTATTTTGATGGCAATCGGCTTCTTCGCACTGGCTGGATTCCCTCCATTTGCAATGTTCTTGTCAGAGATCATGGCATTCATCTCAGGCGTAGTTGCTGGACACATCGTTTTGGTCTGCCTCTTCGGTGTAGCTCTCACGGTTGTTATTGCAGCCTGCGTACATGTTGTTACTGGCGCTGTATTCGGTGAGCCACCTGAGAATGTAAAGAAAGGCGATTTGAGCCCATTTGCTCTCATTCCAGAGTTTGCAATGGTGATTGTAATTCTTTGGTTCGGTGTTGCAATGCCGCAGCCTGTGCTGAACGGCATCGAAACAGCTACTGCTACTGTATTGCAAACAGATACAAATGTGCTCCACGAAGCACCTCTTTTCAAAGATATATTCGCAGCAACGCAAGCTAATTCGGATTAATGGCTGGGGGTTGTAACAAACCCGTTTTGCTGTAGTTGTTTTAAAGGATTTGGAGTAAAGAGTAAGTGAAGGAGGAAAAATGAGCGGACAATTTGTTCAAGCAGACCCTGGTCTTTGCATTTCATGCCAAACCTGCATGGCTGGATGCATGAACAAGCACAGTGTGCCTGGCGATTTGCCAAAGGCAAGGCTGAATGTCGTGCAAACGCTCACGGTTTCAGCGCCAATCGCCTGTCATCATTGTGTTGATGCTCCATGCGTAAGTGCATGTCCAGAGGGAGCGCTTTATTTCGACAGTGATCGCGTCGGAATTTGCCAAGAGCGCTGCATTGGGTGCAGAAATTGTGTTCAAGCATGTCCATTCGGGGCTGTGGAGGTTGTTCCACAGGATGATGTAAAGATGATTGGAGGAATTCCAGTCGCAGGCTCGAAGAAGTCATTCTTGGTCAAGTGCGACCTTTGTTATGACAGAGAGGCTGGCCCAGCATGTGTTGAGGCTTGTCCAACAAAGGCTCTTCGTCTTGTTGATAAAGACGAAATGACTGACATGAGAAAACAGAAGTTTATGTTCGAGGCTAGACGCCTTGAAGATTGCGCAAGTGTACCAGTAACTGGTGCTGTGGCGTTCCAGAGATGACAAGAAAGGAAGTGAGTACAATGGAAAAACATATGGTCGTTTGCCCATACTGTGGCACCGGATGTAAGTTTAACCTGCTTGTCGAAGGCGACCAAGTCGTAGGAGCTGAACCACTGCCAGGTCTGACAAATGAAGGTTTTTTGTGCCTTAAAGGTTGGCATGGATACGACTTCATTAACGACACAGGAATTTTGACCCCTCGTGTTCTTTACCCTATGATTCGCGAAGAGCGCGGTAAGCCAATGCACAGAGTATCATGGGATGAGGCTCTCGATTTTTGCGCCGAGAAACTTTTGGCAGCAAAAGAAAAATATGGTCCAAAGTCCATTTATGTAACAGGATCATCACGTGGTACAGGCAACGAGTCAAACCTCGTAATGCAAAAGTTTGCACGTGCCTGCATTGGAAACAACAACATCGACAACTGTGCCCGCACTTGACACGGACCAACTGTCTTCGGTCTTATGGAGACACTCGGTGCTGGTTCTATGAGCTGCGGCGTTCCAGGAATGGAAGATGCAGGATGCTTGTTCTTGTTCGGTTACAACCCTAACACCTCACACCCATTGGTTGCACGTCGTGTAATTCGTGCTCGCGAAAAGGGTGCAAAGATTATCGTTGCTGACCCAAGAATTATTGAAACTTCTAGAATCGCAGACATTTACCTGCCAATCAAGGCTGGTACAAACATTGCATTCTTGAATGCATTTGCTAACTCAATTGTTTCTCAGGGACTCATGGATAAGAAGTTCGTTGAGGAGCACACAGAGCACTTTGATGAGTGGTGGGAGACAATTAAGAAGTACACTCCAGAAAACACCGCTGAGCTCACAGGTTGCAACCCTGAAGATGTTCACGAAGCTGCTCGCATTTATGCAACTGCTGAACCTTCCTCAATTCTTTGCTGGGGCATGGGCGTTTGCCAGCACTTGCAAAATGTTGAGGCTGTTCGTATGTGCGCTGCAATTGCTTGCATTACGGGACAAATTGGCAAGCCAAACTCAGGCGTTGCTCCTGTTCGTGGTCAAAACAATGTTCAGGGCGCATGCGACATGGGTGCGCTGCCTAATATGTTCCCTGGCTACCAGAAGGTAACCGACCCAGAGATTCGTGCTAAGTTTGAAAAAGCTTGGGGTCTCGAGCCTGGATCATTACCTTCAGAGCCTGGCTACAAAGTTACACAGATTCCAGAGCTCATTGAAGAAGGCAAAGTCCATGCCTACTACATCATGGGTGAGGACCCTCTGCAGACTGAGCCTGATGCTCAAGTTTATAAAGAGCGCCTGAAAGAACTCGATATCTTCATCGTTCAGGACATTTTCATGACTCAGACTGCTGCTGAGGCTGACGTGTTCCTGCCAGCTACAAGCTGGGGTGAGCATGAGGGTGTGTTCTCCGCTTGCGACAGAACATTCCAATACTTCAGTGCTGCTGTTCCACCAAAGGGCGAGTGCCGCCACGACTGGGACATCATCGCTGACCTCTCAACTCGCATGGGTTACCCAATGCACTACAACAACACCCAAGAGATTTGGGACCAGGAGTGCCGTGCACTTTGGCCTGGAGCATATGGTGCAACATACGAGAAGATGAAGGCAAACGATGGCTGTGGTCATGCACAGTGGCCATGCCCAACTCTTGAACATCCTGGCACACCAGACTTGTTCTTGGGTGGCAAGTTTACAACGCCTTCTGGCAAAGCTCAGCTCATGGCTTGCGATTGGGTTCCTCCAACCGAGCAAACTGATGACGAGTATCCACTTGTTCTCACAACTGTTCGTGAGGTTGGACATTATTCATGTCGTTCAATGACGGGCAACTGCAAGGTCTTGGCAGGATTAGCTGAAGAGCCTGGCTATTGCCAAATTAGTCCTGAAGATGCTGAAAAATATGGCATCAAGGATGAAGAGTTGATGTTTATTTACTCACGCCGAGGCAGAGTAATTACACGTGCAAGCGTTGACTCACGTGTTTTGCCAGGTGCTGTTTATATGACCTATCAATGGTGGGTAGGAAAATGTAATGACCTCACAATGGATCATTGCGATAAGAATTCCGTGACACCAGAAGATAAATATTGTGCGGTGCAGGTTGAGGCTGTTGAAGATCAAGTTTGGGCAGAAAACTACCTTAACGAGACCTATTCAGCACTGAAACAGCGTCTTCGCGACGAAGCTGCTCCTCAGTACGAAGGAATTAAGTAGTTAAGCTTTTTGGATTTTGAGTGATTAGCATTATCCAAACCGATTAGAAAGAGGACTTAAATGAACTCATTCATATCGATAAACACCAACAGGTGCATTGGTTGTGGAACTTGCCAGGCCGCATGTTCTGCAGGACATGCAAGCGTTGGCGAACAGGCAGAGCCAAGATTGTCGGTTGTCTTTACAAAGGATGTGACAGCTTCTATTACCTGCCATCATTGCGAGGGAGCTCCATGTTTGGCAGTTTGCCCAGTGAATGCTATCACTCACGAAGGTGACAGAGTAGTCGTTAATGAGCAAACATGCATAGGGTGCAAGCTCTGTGCATGTGTTTGCCCGTTTGGCGCAATCCATCCATCCGGCACTTCTATTGCTGGTGTTGCTGGCATTTGCCAAAACACACCAAACATGCCACTCGGAACTTCATCAATGCTCAAATGGGAGATTGGTGTTCCAACTGTAGCTGTTAAATGTGACCTTTGCGCTTATGACAAAGAACGTGGTCCACACTGCGTGGCAGTTTGTCCTACAAAGGCGCTTGAACTCGTTACTGAATTCAGTGGCGAAGCTGAAAAGAAACAAAAACGTAAGAAGGAAGCAAAAGCTGCTGAGGTCATGAACTATACACGTTCAACTGTAAAGCGTTGCGAATCGACACTTACACGTGTTAGAGAGAATTCAGAAGATTACATTTAGGTCTTCATAAGCGGAGGTGAGACAATGCCTAATATCAATTCAACAACTGGATTAAGGAGAGGTGAAAGCCACATTAAGGCTATGGCCGCTGCTATTCCAGGTTCTGTGTTGGATGCAACTTGGCAAGCTGACGATCAGGTAACAGTTGATGTTCCGACCGAAAAGTTGCCAGAGTGCGTAGAATTTATGTACTACGAGCGTGGTGGCTGGATTCCAGACATGGTCGTAAACGATGAGAGGTCAGTAAACGGATTTTTCCGTCTCTATTATTTGATGAGCATGGAAGATGAAGATAAGTGCTATCTCACTGTGCGCACTAAAGTTGATCCTGTAACTAAGGAATTCCCTTCAGTTACGCCAAGAGTTCCAGCTTGCGTTTGGTCAGAGCGTGAAGCCTACGACATGATGGGTCTAAAAGCAGTTGGTCTTCCAGATGCTCGTCGCCTCGTCCTCCCAGACGACTGGCCTGATGGAGTGCATCCATTGCTAAAAGACTCTATGGACTATCGTCACCGTCCAGCTCCAACCACCGACGTTGAGAATTATGAATTCTTGGATGAGTCGGGTGTTGAAGACCCAACAGAGGTTCCAATGGGCCCTCTGCACATCACTTCCGACGAGCCAGGCCACTTCCGCCTGTTCTGCGAAGGCGAAAACATTGTCGACGCCGACTATCGTTTGTTCTACGCCCACCGCGGAATGGAAAAGGTTGCTGAGGCTCGTATGACCTACGACCAGGTTCCTTTCCTTTCTGACCGCATCTGCGGCATTTGCGGTTTTGCTCACAGCGTGGCATACGTTCAAACAATTGAAAACGCTATGGGGATTGAAATCCCAGAGCGTGCAGAATATTTGAGAGCAATCTTCCTTGAGGTTGAAAGACTTCACTCGCACTTGCTCAACTTGGGTCTTGTTTGCCACTACTGCGGCTTTGATACAGGATTTATGCACTTCTTCAGAATTCGTGAGAAGGCAATGGATTTGGCTCAATTGCTAACTGGTGCAAGAAAGACCTACGGCATGAACCTCATTGGTGGCGTTCGTCGTGACATTCTCGATGAGCACAGAAAGGCAACTTTGAAGCTCGTCGGAGAGCTTCGCGATGACGCTACTCGTCTTGTTGATATGCTCACATCAACTAGAAACTTTAAATCAAGAACAGTTGGTGTAGGCCATCTTGATAGGAAAGTTTGCCGTGACTTTAGCCCTGTAGGACCAATGGTTCGTGGCTCTGGTTTTGCAAGAGACGTTCGCTTCGACCATCCGTTCTCGGGTTACAAATACATTGAGAACCTGCAAGCTCGCTCAGCAGAGACTTGCGATGTTCTTGGCAGAACAACAGTCCGCATCGGTGAGTTCATGGACTCAATCACAATGATTGAGCAATTGATTAACAAACTCCCACAAGGACCAATCCTCACTCAGGACTTCAAGTATGAACCTGGCAAGTTTGCGATGGGCTTCACTGAGGCTCCTCGAGGCGAGGATATGCACTGGTCAATGACTGGTGACAACCAAAAGGTCTATCGTTGGAGAGCTAAGGCTGCTACCTACT
>JAUMVS010000377.1 GCA_030530045.1 Phoenicibacter congonensis | reverse complement strand
AGTTCAGAGGGTATTTTACCAGTTCAGAATGAAGATTTAGAAAATGCCAGTATAGACAATACTTCGCCTGTTCAGAATATCAATCCACAAGACATAACTGTTGAGCCAAAGAAATTTGACGTAGATGTTAATGCGTTTGCTGTGCCAAGTGTGGATGATGTTGTGGCTCATGTTTTGCGAAACAAAATGTCGTTAGACCAGCATGACATCAATGCGTTTATCGATTATTACAATAAATCGTATTGGGTAACAGGCACATGTGAGCCAGTGAATTGGTTGCATAAGCTCACAAATTGGGAAACAAGGAAGCTAGAAGCTGAGCAAAGACGTGCTGAACAGGCGTTTATGGCTGAAGAGCGAGCGCGACAGATTGCTGAGAACGCTGAGAAGGTTGAGGAAGCGTTTGAGCAAGAGCGTGAGGAGGAGCGGCAAAGAGTTCGGGAGGGTTGCGACACAGTAAGCTTTGAGAAACTTCACGATTTTGTTGTCGCTGAAGGATTGGTGTATATCGACGAACATGAATTTTTAGCACATTACGACGGCAATGGCTGGAGAGATGCAAGTGGTAAATACATTTCGGATTGGCGACGTAAAGCGCGTGAATGGGATAGGCGAGGTGCGGAAAGGAAAACGACAAAAGCGCAGAATGACCCTGTAAAAGTTGAGCCTGATAGAGCAACGCTGGAAGAGATAAAGGCGTATGTGGCAGAGCGCGAACTTCAAGATTTTGACTGTGAAAAGTTTTTTAACTATTACAAAAATATGGATTGGCATAACAAGTATGGACAGCCAGTTCGATATTGGAAAACTTTAATCGAAGAGTGGGACTCTCGCGATAAAACGCAGACTAAAGCGATTGAGAGGACTGCGCAAGTTCAAGGGTCATGGGAAGAGAAGAAAGCAAGGGAGAAAGCTATGAAGGATATTAGGCTTTTGGAAGGTAATCTTGAATATTTTAATGAAAATGACGAGCAACAATGCAAAGAAAAAGAAAAATGTTTGGCAAGTATTGCTGAGCTTAAAGAGAAATGGGGGATTGAATAATGCAGACATTAGCAAGCGCAATCAATCAGGAATTTAGCTGCAAGAGTAGTAACGTAAAACCGCATAAAGTTACATGTGAGGAGGATTATTTGAGAATTCAAGCTGAGGTTAAAGCTTGGAAAAGTAAGATTAAAATGCAGGCAAAGCAAGTTGTTAAAAATGAGGTTAAAGTTGAAGTGTTTAACAAAAGTGGCATGAGCCATGATGAAATTAATGCAGCTAGACAAAAGGTATATGACACTGAACGTTTGAGATTAAAGGCTTTACCTCCTGAGAAATTGTTAGACGTTCAGAAAGCATTTTTACGTCGTGGAAACTTGCAAGACAAAATGGATTCTACTTGGTATGAAGAAGAGTTGTCAAAAGCTGCTGGTCTTGGGACTTTATTTTATGAGCCTAGTGCTGAGGATAGGCGAGAAGCAGAGCGGGATAAACGTTATAGTTTGTATAAAAATTCTGAGATTGATAAACAATTTTGGGATGCTCGAAATGATAACGAGATAGCAAACAAGATTAGCGATGGTGTGAAAAAAAATCAAATTGTCTAT
>JAUMVS010000376.1 GCA_030530045.1 Phoenicibacter congonensis | reverse complement strand
CATCATCGGAATATGGGCTTTAGCACACAAATACCTCGAACAGTGGTTCATCTGGATAGCTGTTGACTTGGTGACCTGCGCGCTTTATTTCTACAAAGACATACCGTTCAAAGCCAGTCTTTACGCACTTTACGTGATAATTGCCATTTTCGGCTACATTAAGTGGAGCGAAATGATGAAGACAAACTAATCGCCGACTATTATTTCTTCGTCAGTCGTTTCGTCAGAATATTACCGTCATTACCATAAATTCGTATCATGTAAATCCCTGATTGTAAATCATTTATACTGATTTCTTCCACATTTGCCGATATAGTTTTTACGCATTTTCCAACGATGTCGTAGATTTCACATTTCGCAACGTCACCTTTTATGTAGATTAAATCTTCGGCCGGATTTGGATAGAATGTAATATTGTTTGATTCAATTTCAGCAACACCGTCAACATGACCAACGACTTCAACGGTTTCAGAAGCAGCCTCGCATCCGTCGTTATAAACTGCTGTTATATAATAATTTGCATGAACACCAACGGAAATAGTGTCGGTATATTCATAAACCGAATATGTCATATCGGATATTGCGGCAATTTTATTATCATCACGATAAACGTCAAAGCGGTCACAAATTCCCGTCGAACCTGGCAGAGGCTGGTTCCATGTCAAAATCACTGTTGACATTTCTCTGCTATGGTCGTCTATTGCAAAATTCTGAACCGGATTGCATTGAATTTGTGGCCCTGAACCGACGAGGTTGGCTATTTCAGCCAAACATCCGATGTTCATCTGGCAGTAACGTTGCGACATTTCAAAACTATTCACACTATTTCCAATCAAGTCGTTAGGAGTATGAATGAAAGAACTATAGTGATCGACATCTTCAAAAGGATAAATTCCCATATAACCATGATTATTAAACGATGTGTGGTCGCTGTCGCCTCCAACCAAATTCTTATGTTCGATAGGCATATCAGGGAAGTAAACGTTTCCGATATTCATGTAATAATTTCCTATTGGAGCCACCGAATTAGGATAGATGCAATGGATATGAATCTGGTCGCCCCAAAGATAGCCGTTCATATCGTTGTTGAAATAACCTAAAATCTCCATACCTTGTTGTTGGCAACGAGATGCGTAAGCCTCGCTGCCAAAAAGTCCCATTTCTTCACAGCCATAGGCGCAGTAAACTATTGAATATTCAAATTCATACTGTGTCATGATTCTGGCGCTTTCGAGCACGCTTGCCACACCGGAGGCGTTGTCGTCGGCTCCTGGGCAATCACCCTCGCCATAATATGCCTCATAAGAAAACGAGTCAAAATGGCTTCCGCAAACCACATAAACGTCTGGATAAAGTGTACCACGTTGAATACCTATGACATTAGGCGCTGACTGGCCGCTACCCAACCATGTTGTCGCATAGAACGGTTGCTGTTCAACTTCCAGACCGAGAGCCTCCATGCGAGCCGCAATCCAATCAGAAGCTGCAAAAGCATTGTCAGAATTCCAAAGACGGTTCTGATAATCTTGCAGATACTGTATGGTGTATTCAAGAGAATCTTTATTAACCTGATTCATCATCTCACGGATAGTCTCGTTTT
>JAUMVS010000375.1 GCA_030530045.1 Phoenicibacter congonensis | reverse complement strand
CTGCGCACTTATAACTAACCACCGAATCTTCTATCACAAGATATCCGTGACCGAATCTAGCCGGCACTAGCAGACTGTTAGTATTCTCTGCCGTCAAATCAAATCCATGCCATTGACCGTAAGTTTTGGATTCGGGGCGAAGATCAACTATCACGTCATAAACATGTCCGCTGACACATCGCACCAGTTTGGGTTGCTGCTTAATTAATTGAAAGTGTGTGGCACGGATTACGCCTCGCTTGGAAATGGTATAGAACACTTCTTTCAACTCATGATCAATGCCGTGCGCCTTAAACACATCGACATTATAATCCTTAATCAGTCCACCGCGATTGTCAGTAACATAGAATGGCTTGATCAGATAAGCATCTTCGAGATCCAGTTTCTGAAAATCAAACTGTTGAATCATCCTTTTCTCCTCCGCGCTACAGCGTCTTTAGCCAATCCATAGTCATTCTGGCACCTTCAGCAAAGGAAATTTCGGCCTTGAAACCACAATCTCGCTCTGTATCAGAGGTATCAAAAGTGGATAGCGGCATATTAGTTCCAGTGAAGGGGATATCCCCAAAGAGCGGTTCGACATTCGGCGCACACTCGCGCTGCATCTCCAGAATAAATTCCTTGAGCGGACGAGCATGGCCGCTTCCGATCATATATTCACAATAGGGCTTACCGTTATTTGCAATTTGGTAGAAGGCCTTTGCTACATCTGTTACATAAACAAAATCATAGTTTTGAGTCGCCGCAGTGAACTGCAAAGGTTCTCCATTGATGATCTTGCGCAATGTAGTATTGACGAAGCGGGGGGACATTTCGCCAACACCATAGGCGTTTGTAATCATGGGCCAAACGAGTTCAATACCAATTTCTACTGCCACGGATTTGCACAAGCAGTGTGCAATGTGCTTACCCATGCCATAAATATAGCTCATTCCCGGTTTGCTGCCCTGACTGTGAATCGCTGCTTCAACTTCATATTCCATGATACTGCCCGCGCACACAAAGCGCGTACAGCCTAATTCGCGGGCGGTCTTCATGCACTCTACGGTGTTGAGCGCATTTCGCATCTGAAGGTTATAGTCCACGCGGGAGGGACCTGCCGAACCAGCCCATGCAAAATGGACAAATGTATCGTACACACCACGCGGAATTTTATCCAGCATCGCCGCAGTGTTGGAGATGTCACACTGCATATATGTCAGACCAACGCTCTCCTTTAGACGGAGTGGCTTCTCCCCGACATCCAGTGCCAAAACATTCAACCCGTTCTTCAGAAAGTGCTCTGTCGTATAGCTGCCGACAAAGCCGTCAGCACCCGTGATAACCACATTCTTCATCACATATAATCTCCTATATCCTTACTTGTTGCGCATCACAGCGTCATAAACTCGTCAATCTGTCTGTCCATGCAGGAGCGGACATCGCCGCCGCACATCCAGCATTTGCTCCATTCAACAGTCTTTTCAATCGCCTTATCAAGATTCCAGCGTGGTTTCCAACCAAAGGTTGCCTTCAATTTGGAGCAGTCAAGTTTTAAGAAGTTTGCTTCATGAGGTCCGTCCTCATAACGGTTAATCCATTTTAGGCCCTCACCCCAGTGC
>JAUMVS010000374.1 GCA_030530045.1 Phoenicibacter congonensis | reverse complement strand
AATAAGTCTGCGAACGCAGATTCTTTTCAACAAATTCCAGATTGCCCCATTGTGCCTGAAAAAAGCTGTTCATATTCTCGGCAATACGGTTGGTGACCATATCTACCATCTGCATCTGATGAGTCCTCATGCTGTGATCGACATTGCTTTGTACTGCGAAAATCATTATGAGCGCAATTGCAACGAAACATATTACAAAAAAAACTTTTGCACCCCGAATTTTAAATGAATTCTTTTTCTGAGATTTCACGGAACTCCTCCTTTCGGATTTTCCGACGCTCCATTCGGTTATTGATCGGAATTTGTGGTTTCAAGCGCTTTGATAATTTCGGCATATGTCTGTTTTACCTGGGCAAACGCCTCGTCCACACCGCGGACAGATCCCCCGCGAGTAATTTCCACAAGAACAGAAACCTTATCATATAATGGCTTGAGCCCAAGATTCTCTGCAACGCCCTTCATCGTATGGGCCTGATTGAATATTTCGGGAGCCTCGTGCCGGCCAACAGCCTCTTCCAGTCTGTTGATCGTAGAATCCGCAGTAAATTTATGAAGCATCATATCCAGAAAATCTTCCTTTCCCATTACCCGTTCCAATACCGTCTGATAATCTTGACCAAGGTCATCATAAAATCTTTTAAGATTCATAGAACCCCCCCCCGATTTCCTTATTTTGTAAATTATTTTCAAAATCCCGCCAATGCATGGGTTTCGCAGTATAGTACCCCTGCACAAAATCACATCCCATTTCAAACATATGATCAAATTGCTCTTTTGTCTCTACACCCTCGGCAACGACTTTCAACTTCATCCAATGAGCCAGCCCGATAATAAACCGGAGACTACCTGGTTTTTTGCTCTCATTCTGAATCAGAACCTGATCCAACTTCAATATATCCACCGGAATCTGGGTCAGCATTTTCAGGGAAGAATAGCCGCTTCCAAAATCATCCATTTCCAGCACAAACCCTCGCTTTCGCAGATTTGCGCCGACTTCACAGACCCACTCTATATTCTCGATACAGGCGGTTTCCGTAATTTCCAGATGAAGTTGAGAAGGGTGAATCCCATATCGTTCCACCAGTGCAACAATCTTTTCTTCAAAATCATTTTCGTAAATATCCACTCTGGATACATTGACTGAAACATCAAGTTTCCCGAAACCTCTGTCCTCCCATCTGCGCAGCAGCCTACAGGTCTCCTCCCAGATAAACCAGTCCAGCTTTTGAATGAGTCTTGTTTTTTCCAGCACTGGGATGAAAATACCCGGGGAAATCAGTCCCTTTTGGGAGTGATTCCAGCGCACCAACGCTTCTGCATCTGTCCATCTCTGCGCTCCTTTCCGAACTTTGGGCTGAAGATACACTTCAAACTGGCCCTGTTCCAGCGCCTCATCCAATTCGTCTACAATCGCCTGCTCCTGCGTCAGTCTCTCTTTCAATTCCGTGTCAAACAAACATAGATAGGTATCGTAACGACCTTTAATGGAATGAACTGCGGCTATGGCATTGTCACACATCTGTTCAATGAATCGATTGTTCCCGTCGTCCATGCAGATCCCCCACTTGACAGATATGTTTGGGATGCTGAGATGTTCACTGA
>JAUMVS010000373.1 GCA_030530045.1 Phoenicibacter congonensis | reverse complement strand
CTGTCATGGGCTACGAGGCCGCGACCTACTATGCCAAGTTTGAGTACGACGTGGCCGAACTGACCATCAAGAAGGAAGGGTGGAAGGATATCGACGAGAACCAGTCCTTCCTCTTCACCGTAAAGATTTGGGCACAGGATGGGACGAAGGAATTTGTACTAACGCGCTTCAAGGTAGCCATTCAGGGCAATGGGTCTGTGACTATCAAAGGGATCCCGGCGGGAGTGCACTATACCATCACCGAAGACAGCAGCTGGAGCTGGCGGTACAACGAACAAGTGGCAACGGGCGTACTTAATCCGGGTTCCAACTCTGTGACCATTACCAACAGCCGTAGCAACGGCAAGTGGCTGGGTGGAGATGCTTACTGTCAAAATCATCTCAAACCATACTTGCAATGAGAAAGGGGGCATGATTCATGGCTAAAAAGAACAAGGGCCTCAAGCCCTCTAAAAAAGTGATCCGCTGGAACCGCTCCTTTGTGGTGCTGGCCGCCCTGCTGGTGCTGGTGCTGGGCATTGTGGGCACCACCCTGGCCTGGCTGACGGATAAAACCAAAGATCTGACCAATACCTTTGAGTATGCAAAGGTCTCCTGCCAAGTGCTGGAAGATGTAAATAGCAATGAAACGCGGAAAACGAATGTTCGCATCCAAAACACCGGCAATACTGATGCCTATATCCGGGCTACCTATGTGGTAACATACAGAGACGAAGCGGGGAACATCCTCTATGAAACATTAGAAGATGATTGGAAAGTGGATTTGACCAAAGAAATTAACACGGATAGCTGGGTACCGGGAAAGGACGGTTACTGGTACTGCAAGAAACCCGTTGCACCAGGAAAAGAAACTCCGGCGCTATTTAAAGCCCCGATCGATGGAAATGGCAGATTTCTAAATCATGGCAGTTCTAAAGAACATGCAATCACATATGTAGAGATCCTGGCCACGGCTATCCAGAGCCAGCCTGTAAAGGCCATGGGCGAAGCCTGGGGCTATACCATGAATAACGGTACGCTTACACCGTACACGTCCGGTAACTAAATAAGGAGGGGCAAGAAGATGAAGAAAAGACTTTCCAAGCTGGCCCTGGCGGCCCTGCTGCTCCTCCTGGGAACTGCCCTGCTGGGCTGCTCCCTGCCGGAGAAGATGGATCTGTTTACCCAGAGCGAAAGCATGAACTTCCGCAACCTTATGCCCGGGGACAAGCGGGAGGTGGTCATTCAGGCCGCCAACACCCTTACCGAGTATGATTATGTGGACGTGTATATGCGGGCCATTCTCCACGATGAGCAGAGCAACCAGCCCGTGCAGGAGGATGTGACTTCTGTAGAACCCAGCGTGGCAGAGATGAATGAGTTCCTCAGCCACCTGCACATGACCGTGGATAACGTGAAGGACGGGGCGCAGACCCGCATCTTTGACGGCCACGCAGCCGAAACCGACGGTCTCACCGAAAACGTGAAGCTGGGCTCCTACCGCAAGGGTGAAGTTGGGGAGCTGCGGGTGACCATCGAGATGCCCATTGATCTGGGCAACGAGTATGCAGACCGGGCCGGAGAAGTGGACTGGCTCTTCACGCTGGAAGGGAAGATGGATCC
>JAUMVS010000372.1 GCA_030530045.1 Phoenicibacter congonensis | reverse complement strand
TGGCAGTGTAATCCACCGTAATTTATTTGTGCAAGTTTTGGGGCGCAGTCCATTGCGCGGATGTCGCACAACACTCATCGTCCCCGTTGTGCAGCAGCCGTAAAACACTCATCGTCCCCAATTTGCAAAGTGTTGGTCTAGAATAATTCGTCATGGATGACAAGACGAAATTAATTAAGATGTTGCTGAAGAGCCTCGCTGGGTCGTTTGACGTAGTTGAAGATTATGAATATTGCGGGCAGGTTTTCCCTGGCTATGGTGAATTTCATGAGTCGGGCTCGAAATATGTCCTCTCGAAGAAAGCAGAGCTTTGGAAAGTCGAAGCCGACGAGCACATGTTCTTCCAAACGTTTGAGAACTTGGACGTTGATGCTTTAAATGACGAGCTCGAGTTCATGAAGGAGAAGGGTTTTGAGAAGGTAAATGCTCGCCCCGACCACATGAGCACCGCAATCACGATTGTTTGCGTTTGCGACAATGCCGATGATGAAGCGAAGAAGGCAGCAAAGCATGCGAAGCATCGCAAAAATTACAAGCTTTCGTTTTGGGGTTGGGCCGACCTTCGCGTAGTGGTTGTCGACCTTGCGAACAAAGATGTTGTCACGAACGCTTTCGCAAAACATCTTGCAAAATTCGTCAAACCAAACCTTGAATTACTCTAAATTTCGCGCAGATTTTCCCTGCAAGGAACCCTTTTGTTTCAAAACGGTTAAATGACCCTTTAATGTTTACCGTCGGTAAGCGTTATGACCTGGCGTTTAAATAATCGAGTCATATAATGACAACGCCCTTTTTTGTGGTAGGAAGGGCAGATAAGGAGATTTGGATGAACGCTTTGGTTATTTTCCTGGTCGGAGCGGCAATTATCGTTGTCGGTTATCTGACCTACGGCCGTTGGCTTGCAAAGCAATGGGGAATCGACCCATCAAGACCAACGCCTGCTCATGAGCTTGAGGACGGAGTTGACTTCGTGCCTTCAAAGCCCTACGTTGTCCTCGGACATCACTTTTCATCAATCGCTGGTGCTGGCCCAATTAATGGTCCAATTCAGGCTTCGGTCTTTGGCTGGGTGCCTGTTCTTCTTTGGATTTTGATTGGCGGAATTTTCTTCGGCGCTGTTCATGACTTTGGATCGCTTTTCGCTTCCCTTCGTCATAAAGGTCGCTCTCTTGCAGCGGTTATTGATGAGAACATCGACCATTCCGCGAAGAGACTTTTCTGCATCTTTGCATACCTCACACTGATTCTTGTTGTTGCAGCTTTTGCTTCAATCGTTGCTAACACTTTCGCAGTGGGTCTTGCAAATCAGACAGAAGCTTCCGCACTGGCTAACCGCCAAACAGCAATGATTTCAATTTTGTTCATTGCAATCGCAATTTTTTGGGGTTTGGTCACAAAAGGTCGTCAAATTTCTGACGCAACAAACATCATTTCAGCAATCGTAATGATCATCATCGTTGTTTCTCTTGGCTACAACATCCCAGTTATCAGCCTTGATTACACAACTTGGATGCTCATTTTGGGCGTTTACGTCCTCGTTGCTTCTGTCGCTCCAGTTTGGATTTTGCTCCAGCCTCGCGACTACCTCAGCAGCTACCTGCT
>JAUMVS010000371.1 GCA_030530045.1 Phoenicibacter congonensis | reverse complement strand
CAAACACGTTTATTTTTACCCAACAATTGCGTATAATGAGGTCAGAATCCATCAGATTGATGAAAGCGGAGGTATGGTTCATGGGAAGCAACATGATTCGCAAGAAGAGAACTTTAATCTACTTTATTGAGGCAGCGCAAGAAATCACGGACGAGGAAGGGGCGGAGAATCTGACGATCCGAAAGGTTGCGGCTCGGGCCGGATATAACAGTGCCACCCTGTACCACTACTTTGATAATTTGAATCAGCTAAAGATGTATGCTTCTCTGCGTTACGTCAGCCAGTACAACAAGGAATTTTTTGAATCCGCCAAAAATCTCCGGACGGAGCGGGAGAAGTTTTCCCTGATGTGGGATATTTTTATCCGACATTCGGTGCAGCATCCGGAAGCCTTCGCCAGCGTGTTCATGTCCCGATCCCACGATGACACTCTGTCCGGGATTTTTAGCCAATACAACGAGCTGTTCCCAGAGGATTCTATATCTCCGGTTGGCACGGTGTACACCTTCGATCAGTACGCTTCCTTGGTGGAACGGAACCTGACGGCAATCCTCCAAATACAGAAAGAGGAAAATCTGAACAATCCCAATCTGGCGGTGATCAATGATCTGATGATCTACTTCTATACTGGGATTCTTCAGGATCTTCTGAATTCCGATGCCGCCGGGCGCAAAGTATTGGAAGGAAAGCTGTCCAAGGGGATTCATCATCTCTTAGCACAAATTTAGAGGTTAGAGCAAATATAGAGGACGGAGAAGGAACGGCGAAAGCGGTTCCTTTTTTCGAAAGCGATAGTCTAATCAATTTTACTATTATATTCGTTGAATTTTACCAATTTTGTTACTGTTATGTTGGTAGATATTTGATATAATTTCTATGTATGATGATATGAGTGGAGATATCATTCTCACAAACTTAAGGAATTCAACCGAGTATAGGCTTATGCCTACACAAAAGCAACCGGTTTGATGGTATAATAATATTACAAACAACGCAGGAAAGGGACCCACTATGAAAACGAGGATGAAGATAAAAATTAGAAATTTTCTTATAATACTTCTCCTGATGTTCTGCCTCCCTGCCTTCACCTTTGCCAACGTCGTCTTTGCGGAAGAGGCGGATCAGGCTTCTTCTGAGGATCTTTCCGAAGCCAAGGCTGCCTATGAAAAGGCCCAGGCAGACTACAACAACGGACCCATCACCTTTCTCAACGAGCGGATGACGAATTCGAAATACTACCTAGAAAATCAGGAAAAGCTGCTAGCCGCAAGCTCTGACAGCACCGTAAAGGCGGCTTATGAAAAATACAGTTCCCAGTTTCACTCGGAATTTACCTACGACAACCTTCGGAAGCAGGCGACCTGGCTCAAGGAGTTGAACGACCGCCGCGCCACCGATGATAATTTTACCGGGGAAAGAAATCACGCCGCTCTGAAGCTTTCGCCGGAGCTGATCTCGGTATCCATGATATCCACCATGATTTCCAGTTCCAACTATTACCACGCCCTGTTCACCACCTCCGACAGCTCCCTCATAAACCTGGGATACGCGGAAAACCTAGCCTGGGGATATGAGGATCCGCTGGTAGGCTGGTATGACGAGG
>JAUMVS010000370.1:368-1607 GCA_030530045.1 Phoenicibacter congonensis | reverse complement strand
TTAAAATCAATGTTCCTTACCCCAACGGTCCCTTTGCATCAATCTTGTGCGACAACTCCTATTGCCATAACGATGTGGCTGAACTGATTGGAGATATTGGATCTGAGTACATCTACAAGTGGTACGTCCATTCGTCGTACATCCACGACTCGGCGACCACCGCCAACTTCAACTACCGCCTTGTTGATACCGGGCTCCATCAGGTGATTCTGTTGGTGTCGGACGCTAACGGATGCACCTCCTCCGATACCGCCTGGTTCCGTGTCCATCCCACTCCACAAGCCCCCTCATTGCAGTTCTGTGGCAATCCTTGCATCACCGAGGGCCCTGTGAAGATCTGCTCAACAGGAGGCCTGGATCTGCTATGGAGCAACGGTACCAAGGGCTCTTCTGCGCTCTATTTCACTGACGGTTCTGCAGGCGCATATTATATCGATGCGGCAACAGGTTGCAAATCCCATGGTGCCACCATTCTGATTCCGGAAGCACCCAATTTCGATGGCCTGCTTACGGGCTGCTACTGTGTGGATGAGAAGTATATGCCCACCGATATGCCGTTGTTCACATTAGGGAATTCCACTGTCTTGCCTTGGGAATGGAATCTCTTCGGCTCCTCGATAGCTGGCGGTACCCTTCCCCCAAGTCCCAGTTCGCTCATCATTCCTGCTGAGGGAGACTATCAGCTTCTCATTCCCGACTATGGTTTGGGTTGCCAGGCTATGTCTCCCACACTCACAATTGAAACTAAAAATTGTAAATATGGGATTCAGCCTAACGAGACTCCTTCTGTCAGGGGTGTCGTTATAAAGAAAAATTGTGAACAAACAGGATGTACCCTGAAATATTCAATAACCGTTAGGATATGCAATGGAACCGACCATCCTGTCTGTATTGACCATTTGCAGCCTGTGTCGCCAGTTTCCTATACAGTAACAACAGGTATTCCTATGACATTGAACCCCGGAGAGTGTCAAGAGATTGCTTTCACTATGTCTTACGACTACTCTTCCCCTAGTTCGTTTGTGTTTGCTTTGATGTGTGGAGAAGTGTCGGTCGGCGCATTTATGGTTAACCTTTCCGACTGGATGGAGTGTGTCAGCCCCGACACTTGTGACTTCTCTACAGCATATTCATTCACTCTCAACCAATCGCTCAGCGAGGTGAACCAGTCTGCTTTCTTCAACTTTGGATTAAACCTCTCCTCGTCCTCGGCAAATGTGATATCTGTTTGGTGTGATC
>JAUMVS010000370.1:0-358 GCA_030530045.1 Phoenicibacter congonensis | reverse complement strand
GGCCAAATCATCAATAGCAGCAGCGCAGGAGCATCCTATTCTGGTTTGCTGCTGATGGACTATGGTTTGATGACACAGTTGGTTGTCGACAGTGCAGTGTTTTGTTTCCACATGGTTTGCTGTGACAATGACAAACTCTGTGTTAGCGACATTTGCATCCCATATAGGGATTTGTGGGAAATTTGTAGACAGATGGAGTCAAGAAGTCAATCGAAGATGGGAAATGGTACTGGTAACAACCTGAGTATTGAAGAAGAGAAAAAGTTCCAACTCGTACCCAACCCAGCAACCAACATGGTTAGAGTTGAGAGTAAGAAGCATAAGCTGATAAACGATGAAATCCTGTTGATAGAGGTCT
>JAUMVS010000369.1 GCA_030530045.1 Phoenicibacter congonensis | reverse complement strand
GCCGACTATCAGGGATATGGCCGCAATTCCGCCGAGGAGAATCGCGAGTACGGAGGTGACGCTGCTCATCGTGTTTTCGAGAGCGTCCTGCGAGTCGACGGAGAAAGCGTCCTCGTCCTGGTCGAAACGTTCGTAGAGTATGGGATATATCGCGTCCATCGCCTGCTCGACTGTATAGCCGTCCGCCGCGCTCACATAAAAGGAGCTGATCTTCGACGAAACGCTGTCACTGAGCCTTATAAGAGCGGTATACGGAATGTATACGGCCAGCGAACTGCTGCCGAAAACGGCGGTGAGCGAATCGTCATCATCCTCAAGGATACCGACGATCGTGAAGCGTATCCCGTTGAGCGAAATGCTTTCGCCGATGCAGTCGGTGTAGCCCACAAGCTCTCTGGCCCCGTTTTCATTGATAGCGCAGATGTTGGAGCCGTTTTCCACGTCGGCGCTTTTTATATACCGGCCGAGCAGCATGTTAAGGCCCTGAATGTTGTAGTAGGCCGCGGTGGTTCCGTAGACCTGCACGGTCTCGGCGGTGTAACCGTATTTGCCGACGGCACTCTCCGACTGCCACGCGGCGGTCTGGCCCACGCCCTCAAGATCCGCCCATTCCGACAGATCGTCCAGGCTTATCGCCGAGCCCTTGTCGTCGGAGACGGTGACGGTGAGCAGGTTGGTACCGAGAGAGGATACGGTATCCGTCACGGTTCTGGTCGCTCCGTTTACAAGGCTGACGAGAATAACCAGAGCCATAACGCCGATAATGATGCCGAGCATGGTCAGGAAGGCACGCAGCTTACTGCCGTTTATCGACTTGACGGCCATGCGCAGAGACTGTTTAAGAGAATCCATCATCTTTCCTCCTCCGTCAGCTTTCCGTCCAGAATGTGGATGCGCCTGCCTGTCTGTGCGGCAACCGAGTTGTCGTGTGTTATAAGCACGATAGTGTTGCCCTGCCCGTGAAGTTCGTGGAAGATATCCATGATCTCGGCGGTGGTCCTGGAATCGAGGTTGCCGGTAGGTTCGTCCGCGAGTATAAGCGAAGGACGTGTGACGAGCGCCCGCGCGATGGCGACGCGCTGCTGCTGGCCGCCTGAAAGTTCGGCCGGGAAATGCTTGGCGCGCGCTTCAAGCTTTACGCGGCGCAGTGCCGATTGAACGCGTTCGTCCCGTTCGGCTTTTCTGACGCCCTGATATATGAGCGGAAGCTCGACGTTTTCTTCGGCGGTGAGCTTGGGGATAAGGTTGAAGCTCTGAAAAACGAAGCCTATCTTACGGTTCCTTATCTGCGCCAGATCGTTTTCGGAGTAGTCCTCTATGGGCGTGCCGTCGAGCAGGTATTCTCCGGAGTCCGCCGTGTCGAGACAGCCTATGATATTCATAAGCGTGGATTTGCCGGAGCCGGACGGCCCGATTATGCCGACAAACTCACCGGGAGAAACAGTGAGATCGGCGCGGTCCACGGCGCGGACTTCTTCATTACCTATGCGGTAATGCTTTGAGATGTTCTTCATGCGTATCATGCGCTCACCGCCTTATCTGCCGCCCGGTGCGCCGCCGGGAGTGCCGCCGCCGAAATCTCCTCCCGGCATATTCCCGCCGGGAGCGCCGCCGCC
>JAUMVS010000368.1 GCA_030530045.1 Phoenicibacter congonensis | reverse complement strand
AGGGATACGAGGATATACTATATGATACAAGCAAGGTCTTTGAGGGCGATGACATCTGGTTAGAAATAGATGCTATAGATTTTGCACAAAAGCTATATGATGAAATTCTAAAGGATGAAAATTCCTTTAAGTATGAGGACGAATTTCATTCTACATATACTATAAAAAGCGGAAAGCTTCCGCAGGATAAGCTAAGCATTAAGCTTGATGATGGAAGAGTGCTAGGCTTTCAGACAGTAGATATTACTTACAGCCTAGAGGATAAATGCATAACGGACGTATATGTTTATTATGCGTATTTGCTGGAAGAATAGCATTTGACTTTTTGAAAAAATAAAATATAATATATTTCAAACGAGTAGCAAGCCTGCGTAAATCCAGTTTTGCTACTCGATTTTTATGCAAATATTTTTGCATAGTAATTAACTAAATAAAAGCATTAGAAAGTGTGTAGCTATTAGCGTAAGTCCAACTTACAGGAATGGCTGCACACTTTTTTACCATATAGGAAACTTCGTTTCCTATATGGTAAAAACGCTCCGCGATAGATCGCACTGCGACGGAATAGAAGATGTCGCTTTGCGACCCGCCGCAGGCGGAGAATCCTGCTACGCAGGATTCTTTCTTGTATGCAAAAAGACTAGGAGGTTTGAATTAAAAATGGCAGAAAGTAATAAGATGAAGGATATGGAAGTAAACAGGCTTATGATAAGCATGGGACTTCCTATGATACTGTCTATGGCATTGCAGGCGGTCTACAATATAGTAGACAGTGCATTTGTCGGGAATATGAGAGTTGGTAGTGAAGCAGCACTTAATGCACTTACGCTTGTTTTCCCAGTGCAGATGCTTATGGTAGCAGTAGGGGTAGGAACAGGTGTTGGAACAAATGCACTTCTTGCGAGAACCTTAGGGCAGGGTAATACTAAAAAGGCGGCAAGGGTTGCAGGCAATAGCTTGTTTCTTGCGATTGTTATATACATAGTATGCTTGATATTTGGAATGTTTGGAGTAAAAGCATATATACTAACGCAGACATCAGATCCGGAAGTTCTATCAATGGGAATAACATATCTTAGTATATGCTGCATATTTTCATTTGGCTGTATATTCTTTTCTATATATGAAAAGCTTTTGCAGGCCACAGGCAGGTCACTTTATTCTACTATAGGTCAGATCGCAGGTGCAGTAATAAATATTATTTTAGATCCTATTATGATCTATGGAATCGGAGCTATGCCCGAGATGGGAGTAGCAGGTGCGGCATATGCTACTGTAATAGGTCAGATAGCATCGGCATTTTTATTATTTATCTTTCATATAAAGCTAGATAAGGAATTTGAACATGGCATCAGATACCTAAAGCCTGATATTAAAATAATAAATGAGATATATGCTATTGGACTTCCGGCGATTATCGCACAGGCATTGATGTCCATTATGGTCTATGCTATGAATTTAATTTTGAAATTTTCACCATCAGCTCAGACCGCATATGGACTTTTCTACAAGGTTCAACAGTTTGTCCTTTTTATGGCATTTGGTTTAAGAGATGCAATTACTCCGATTATTGCATTTGCATATGGTATGCATAGCAAAAAAAGAATTAGCGATGGAAT